>CAUJKL010000218.1 GCA_963204995.1 Planctomycetota bacterium
CCCGCTCGCGCCGGGCTCGCTCGACGGACTGCGTAGCGAGCGGGCCAGAAATCGCGTGATGTCATCGAAGCGGCTGGCGTGTTGCTCGCGTTTCAGCGTCAAATACTCGGCATCGAACTTCTTTAACAAATCGTAAGACCCTTCTGTCTGTTGTGCGATCCGACGCAAGAGCAGCGCGCGGGCATGTTTGAGCAGTCGCTCATAGATCGAAAGGGCTGCGTCAGGGATCGGCTTCTTGTGGTAGGTCGTTTCATCGGCGAGCACCTTGGCGGCGAGGCCCTTCGCGATAAAGCCCGCCCAGTCGCCGACCAACGCACGAGCATAGTCTTCGTCTCTGGCTTTCTCGAACCGCTTGTCGGGCATGGCAAGTGTTCGTAGATCCTCGATCAGCAACACAAACTCATCGTCGGCGAGTGGCTTCTCGTACGGTAAGGCATGCCACGCCTCCGCATCGGTCTCCTGAAAGAGGCTCTCCAAGTCATTGACCGTGTTGCGAATGAGTTGGCCGACGGTGCGACTGGCCTCGCCCTTCGTTAACAGATGCGTCAAAGTCAGCAAGTCATTTGTCTCTGCGCCATGAATCACCGCCTGGATCGCTTGATCTCGGATCACCGCATCTTGGAGTTGGTCGACGATCTTCCAAGCAGGCGATAACCCGACTTCGAGGCTGACGCTGCGAGCCATCTGCCCAAAAAAGCTGTCCAGCGTGCTGACCTGTAATCGATGCAGGCCGCGCAGCAGCCCGACGAGTTGCTGGCGACAGCGTTCGCGACTTAGCGAGGCGTCGCAGATGAATTCGCCGAGTTCTTGGCAGGCTTTCTGATCGCTGGCCGCTGTCGCCAGTCGAACCACAATTCGATCCAAGATCTCCGCCGCCGCTTTGCGAGTGAAGGTCGTGGCGAGAATCTGATCGGGAGCAACTCCCGCGTTCAACAGCCCGAGATAACGGTTCGACAACTGAAACGTTTTTCCCGTACCCGCAGAGGCGCGGATCACGGTGCGTGCGAAGTGGCTCGGAGTAGCGATGTGGCTCATCGACGATATCTTTCCGTGAAGCAGCAAGTGCGCTGTGCGATGGTTGGTTCGCGGTCGTTACTGATTGAGTGAACGCCGCCCTCCAATATATCGATACGCGAGGAATACGGGCACGCCCAGTGCAATGAAACCGAGTCCGGTGTGTGATTCGAGGGGATTGCTTCGATAGATTTGCAGCATGAACCAGACATACACCGCTAAAAACAGTATCGGGACAACGGGATAGCCCCAGGTGCGGTAAGGTCGATGGAGGTCAGGCTGTCGAAATCGCAGCACGATCACCGCCAGCACGCCTAACATGTAGAAGATGCTCGCCGAGAAGATCACGAAGTTCGTCAGCAAACTGAATATCGAGTCGTTTCGCAGGCTGGCGATGACCAGCGGCAATAGCTGCTGCGGAGGAGGGCCGCTCGGCGCTGCCAGCGACTCGGTGCCAGAATCGGTTGCCTGATCAACAACCAACTTCTTTGCGACAGCCACGCCCAGAATCAATGCAACGGACATGACGGCCATCACTGCGATCGCAATTACAGGTGTGCGAAAGGTAGCGTGAACGGTCCCCAGCGAGCGAAAGAACACGTCGTCTCGGCCCATCGCGAACGTAATTCGAGGTGCCTGCAACAAATTCGTATTGATCGCGCCAAACGTGCTGCACATGATCACCGCAGACATGGCGGTCAATCCGTGCTGGCCAAACAATTTCTTGAGCATCAACTCTGCCGCATGATCTCCTGCCGCGGCCATTTCGGGCATCGATAGCACACCGTGGTAGGCAAAGTTCGCGGCCAAATACAGTGCGATCAAGATGCCGATCCCAAAGAATAGCGAGATCGGGATACTGCGTTGCGGGTCGCGCACTTCTTCGGCCAGCGGCGTGATACCGTGCCAGCCGTTGTAAGCCCACATGACGGCGAGCAGGACTACACCCAGCTGAGCCGCGAGGCCCAACTGCTTGGGAGCAACCGTTGTCGAATAGTTGGCAAAGTCGATCCCTTCGTTTGTGAACGGCGTTAGGAGGAACGGAACGATCGCCACGAGCGCGAGGAATACCACTTTAATGACGGTGACCAGCATCTGAAGCCGGCCGCCCCAAAGAACTCCGATGATGTTCACCCACGCCATGATCAAGATCAGCGCGATGGCCAGCGAGACTTGGGCGACTGGCGAGAAGGCCGTTCCCAAGGCCAAGCTGAAGGAGCCGACAAAAGCGACGCTCAACGCACCATTCGACGCGGGTTTGCCGAAAAACACTTCGCTCCAGCCGAACAGGAAGGCGACTGGTTTACCGTAAGCCTCTCGCAAATAGACATACAGCCCGCCCGCGCTCGGATACATCGTGGCCAGTTCTGCAAAACACAACCCGCCCAAGATGCAGAGCAGTCCGCCAAACACCCAGACTCCGATGATGAGACCGAACTGTCCCGCCTCGCTGGCGATGTTCCCCGGTTTGAGGAAGATCCCCGAGCCGATAACGCTGCCGACGACCACGGCCGTCGCTATCCGCGGCCCCAGGGCTCGAACAAGTCCATGCGACGGTATGGCCTTGGATGAACTGTTGCCGTCTGGCGCGGGTGTATTCAAAAGGCTACTTCCTGCTGCGGCCCAATGATAAGAACGATGGACTGAGGCGTGATTGTGGGCGGAACAGTTGTTGAAAGCAAGCGAGGGCACGGCGGCGGGTGGCTGTGGCGGGTGGCTGTGGCGGAGTCTTCGACGCCACGGCTGATTGGAGTTTATGGTAAGCCGGGGCTTCGCGGACTCAGCCCCAGCCACCTCGTTCCATGAAGTTGTTTCCTGGACGATGCTAAGCTACCCTCGCTGTTCGTCGTGGCTGCGACGCAGTTTCCGCACAACCGCTACAACGCCATCCGTAAGACGCGACAGTCGGTTGGTGAGCACCAACGAGAGCGACCCGGCCTCTTGGGTGTAACCTATGGTTTCGCGTGGTTCCAACTCGTGTACAGCGTATGTCGCTGCTCGACCAAATTCATAGAACCGATTTAGAGATCGATCGGGAGCGATAGATGACCAGTCAAGCCCAGAAGTACCGCTTATTGACGCGCAGCGATTTTGACGGCCTCGTATGTGCCGTCTTGCTCAAGGACTTGGGCATCCTCGGTGAGATCCTGTTTGTACATCCCAAAGATGTTCAAGACGGTAAGATCGAAGTCACCGCGAACGATATTCTGACCAACTTGCCGTACGTGGCAGGTTGTAAGATGTGCTTCGACCATCATGCCAGCGAAGGTATCCGCAACGGCGGTTACGACCATACGAACCACGTCCTCGATCCTCATGCCGACTCGGCGGCACGCGTTGTTTACGACTACTTCGGCGGTGCCAAGCAATTCCCTGGTTTCCCGCAAGACATGCTCCAAGCGGTCGACAAAGCGGATTCGGCTCGGTTCACACGCGACGACGTGTTGGACGCTACTGGTTGGGAGCTCTTGTCCTTCTTGATGGACGCGCGCACGGGCCTCGGTCGTTTCCGTGAGTTCCGCGTGGCGAATTACCAATTGATGATGGACCTGATTGATTACTGTCGCGATCATTCCATCGCACAGATCCTCGCGCTGCCCGACGTGCAAGAGCGAGTTCAGTTATATCGTGAACACGAAGGCAAGTTTGTCGAGCAAGTTCGACGCTGCTCGACCGTGCATGGCAACCTCGTCGTACTCGACCTGCGTGACGAAGAGATCATCTTTGCGGGCAATCGCTTCTTGATCTATGCCTTGTTCCCCGAATGTAATATCTCGATGCACGTTCTGTGGGGACTAAAGAAGCAGAACACGGTGTTCACGATCGGCAAGTCGATCTTCGACCGCAGCTGCACGACGCACGTGGGTGAGTTGTGTTTAGCGAACGGCGGTGGCGGACACGCGGCAGCGGGAACGTGCCAGGTGCCGAACGAAGACGCGTCGCGGATTCAGGCCGAGCTGATTGCTCACATCAACGCAGACGCAGGAGTCTTGGTAGGGAATTAGGCGAGCGCGAGTACATAGCGCATACAGGAGGGAGCCGCGATTGCCCGCGTCTCCCTCTTGATACTTCTTGGAATTCGGTTCGGCCGCGCGTTACGGTGCCTGCGCGTCCTGGTCGGCTTGATAAGCCTTCATCGCGGCGGCTTCGCGTGACAGTTTGAACTCGGGCCCCGGAGCGAAGTACTGGACGTCGTCCGTTAAGTAATGTCCGCTCGGCAAAGTCTGTCCGCCGATCTGCGATTGGCAACCGGTTGCGCTGAGTGCGGCAAGGGCCACTCCACAGACGATCGCTTTGGCCCAGCTTGTTGACACTTGGTATTTCATCGTCGGTATGCTCCGTAGAACCGGTGTAATCGTCATAAGTTATCGGGCACGCTGGCGACCGAGCTCCACATAATCGGGATAAAAAGAGAAGTACCAGAAAAAGTTTCGCCGAGTCAGCACTCGATTGTCGCCGCTTGCGATGTGACTCGTTATGATGGGATAAGCTAGGCAAGGCGAGATGTACCTTTTATTGACGTGAGGCCGCTGGTTAACTGCTAGCAACCGCATAGAGCGGATTCGGCTCATCGTCGCAAAACCTCGGAGCCCAATCGATGGCTGCCAACTCTTCCCGTCCACAATTCTCCAGCAGCCTGTCCTCTCGATTTGCCCGTTCATGCGGGCTAGTAGCGTGTACCTGGCTACTTTTGATCGGGCCGCGTGCTGAGGCGCAAGTGCCGCCGCCTCGAGAGTATCCGACGAACGAGTATTATTTAGCACTCGACATCTATCACGCTGGCGAATTCACTGACGCGGCGCGAGCCTTTCGCTCAGCCGCACGCTCGGGAATGCGGAGCAGCGAGGGGCGATGGGTCGATTCGATCTGCTATCACACGATGCTCGGCGAGAGCATGTATCAGATGGGCCAGTTGGGGCCCGCCGTCGACGAATACACGGCCGCGCTAAATCTCTTTCTGGTACATCGGAACTGGATGTTACGCGTCGAATTTCCACCCGTCTTGGAGCCGGATCAAGGCACCGCGCGACGCGTACCGAACTGGGGCGTCTCGACCCGCCGGGCCATACCTGCTCGCTTTCCAAGCCGCTATCAGATCTTGCAGGGGCGCTTCGACAACCAGCAAGCGCTGCAACAAGGCGGTGTCGTGGCGGCACCCGAATTCTATTTAGTCAACGTCCACGAGATCATGCGTTGCACGGCGCTCGCAATTCAACGACGACACGAAATCATGGGGCGGGCTGCATTGCACGACCCGCTCACGACTCAATTAGTCCAGGTTCTGTCCGTACGGCCCGCTCCGCCAAACCATTGGTCAGGGGCCTGGGTCGACGTGTGCCTGGGGCTGGCCTATGCGTCTTCTGGCCGGTCACAAGAAGCGGCATCGGAGTTGGGTAAGTCACTGGTGATGGCAGCACAGTTCGATCATCCGCTGACGGCCATCGCGCTCTTCGGTCTGGGAAAGCTCGCGTTCGAGCAAGAACAGTACGCGACCGCGAGTGGGCTGTTTCTGGAAGCGAGTCTGAGTGCCGCCTGGTTTTCGCAATATGCGTTGGTGGAAGAGTCGCTTCGCTGGGGAACCGTGACGCATTTGGTCGCAGGTCAGAATGGCATGTACCCACCGCTGGCACCCGCCACGGCCTGGGCGCAGCGCGAGTCTGATTTTCTCCAGGCGTCGTTGGTTGTCTCGGCAGCCGAAGTCGCGGCCACCGTCAACGAAACGGCAACTGCCGTGACTTTACTCGACCAAGCACGCCGCACGATGAGTCGTGCAGACATGCGTGCCGGCGCGGTTGGTGCCCGCTACCAATACGTCTTGGCGCTGGCCAGTTACGAAACGGGGAACGTCAAAGCCGGGGACAGTGCTTTCGCTGCGTTGATGGCTTATCAACGCAACAGTTCGCTGCGATTGTTCGAGTTAGGATTGATTGATCGGCTGGTCACCTCGGGCGCGGTGACGGAACGCGTCGGGAGCGAATTGTATAACTATGCCCTCCGCGAACCCGGTGCAAAAGACTGGGTTATCGAACCCGTTGAGACGCTGTCGGTCGTATTGACGCCGCACTTACCGGCGCTGGAACACTGGTTTGAGATCACCCTCAAACGCAAAGAGGAAGAGCATGCGATCGAAATCAGTGATCGCATTCGGCGGCATCGGTTCTTTACGACCTTGCCGATGGGCGGTCGACTCGTAGCCTTACGGTGGGTGCTGGAGGCACCGCAGGAAGCGATTGGCGAGCGGGCATTGCTGCAACGTCAGGATCTAAATGCGCGTTATCCAAAGTACGCGACCTTGGCTCGTCAAGAGGCGGGGCTGCGTACGCAAATCGATGCGTTGTCGCTGGTGCCGGGAGAGGAGAAGGATCGGCAGTTGCAAAAGAAGCTGATGGGTGAACTCGCTCAGATTAGCGCCGCGCAAGAAGTGGTTCTCCGAGAGATTGCGCTTCGCCGAGTTCCCGCTGACTTTGTCTTTCCACCGCCGCTCGATCTCAAGAGCTTCCAGGCCAACTTGCCCGCCGGAACGATGGTCATGTCGTTTCTCTCGACGAGTCGAGCGATTCATGCCTTTTCGTTCGGCAAAGAGAACTACAGACTCTCGACGCTCGAAGCCGGGACGAAGCTCCAGAAACGCATTTCGGATGTCCTGCGCTCGATGGGGCACTACGACAAGAATCAGCCGGTCGATCTGGAAGTCTTGGCCGGCGATGCTTGGAAGGTGCCGGCGCGTGAAATGTTTGCTGCGATCACGAATAACGCCAGCGTTGCTGACTTCGATGAGATCGACGAATTGATCATCGTACCGGATGGCCCCTTGTGGTATCTGCCATTTGAAGCACTCCAAATCGGCACCCCGGAAGCTTCAACGTCGCTGATCACCAAAGTTCGCATCCGCTACGCTCCGACGATCGCGTTGTCGCAGCACGATCGGCGTGCTTCGGCAACCACAGGTACCGAGACGGGAGCGATCGTGGGGGCTCTCTTCCCACGCGATGATGAAAAGATCGGTTTGGCGGCCTTCGCCGAATTGCAAACTGCGCTTCCTGAAGTCACGCGTCTGAAAGAACCCCTGTCCATTCCGTCGAGTCTGCTTGCGGCGTTCTGCGACCGGCTCGTAGTACTCACCGACATCCAGCGCGATTCAGCAAATCCTTACGACTGGTCGCCGATGCAAATCGACCAAGGTAAGCCCGGAAGTACCGTTGGCGATTGGGCCACGTTGCCGTTTGGAAGCCCCGAACAGATCGTCCTTCCCGGGTTTCATACGGAAGCCGAAACCGCGTTAAAGCGTCCGGCGGGCGGCGAGGACATATTCTTGTCGCTCTGCGGATTGATGGCGAGCGGATCGCGAACGATCCTGCTGAGTCGTTGGCGCACGGGCGGCAAGTCAAGTTACGATCTGACGCGAGAGTTTGTGCAAGAGCTTCCTTACACAACGCCCACGAGGGCTTGGCAACGAAGCGTCTTTCTAACCATGCAAAATGATTTGGTTGTCGCTCGCGAGCCACGCGTCAAGTCGAGCGACTTCGAATCTCATATCAAAACGAATCACCCGTTCTTCTGGAGCGGCTACTTGCTGGTTGCTCCCGGCTCGCTTCCACCAGCGACGGAAGCACCCAATAAAAACGCCGTCGCAGATGAGAAGAAGAAGTGAGTCGCCGGTTCCTGGCTCAGCCTTTCATCGCGGGTGACGCCAACCACCTTCCGAATCGCGTCAGACGATCGCGGAGCGGCAGCGACGCACGATGCCGGTAGCGAACAAGCGACAACCGCTGTGTCACCCACGCAGTCGCGACAACATCATTAGGCCCGACAAAATAGATGGATCGATCCTTTCGCAGGATGCTGTCTTGCATCATCCACCGCGTTAAGACCGTAGTCGGGTGAATTGGGAATGTCGTTGAGATCTCGCCAGCGCTGATTTGCTGGATCGCTCCGTCAACGTGGGTGTTGAGCGAGTATGCGATCAAGCGATTGCCCAGCCTGAGTAGATTTAGGTCCAGCATTCCAAGCTGGCTCGCGACGGCGGCAACATCTCGGAGCAAGCTCACCGGATGCCCGCACGATGAAGAGCGAGGTTTTAACGCCCCGCACGCGTCGACAATCCCGCCGACGTTTTGATAGTCATCGTAGCTCTTGCCGAGAGGGCGAATACGCTCGAATGTCAAGTCGCCAATAGGATTCTCTCCCTGCCGTGCCGTAGCGGCGTCTGGCTTAGGAATTGATATCGATTCGGTTGGACTCACGTCGAGGCAGACTTTATCAATCGAAGCGCGAATTGTTTCGTGCGGAGAAAGCCCCGCGAGTTCCAAGGCGTTGGCCGTACGGCCAAGATCATGTTCGCCAATCTCGCCAAGCGAGAGGATATCCCAATCGCGTGACCTCCGCGCGAGATATCTTAACGCCGCCATGAGCGTGGCGGTTGGATTCGGTCCAATGGGTCCCAGGAACTGGCTTGGCATGATCGTCGGATACGTCAACACATCGACGGGGCCTGTCTCCGTCATCTCCCGCCGCAAAACAAGAGGAAGAATTCCGATGATCGTCCCGTCGCGATGAACCAGCAGTACGCGGAGCCGCTGGCCGTGACGAAAGTGACGCCAGTAGACGTTGAGCCCATCCAATGTGTGGAAGAACGACGCGTCAGTCGTTTCGTAGTGCAGTGAAGTCCAACGTAGTCGGATCGCTTCGAGGTGCTCGATCGCGTTAATCTCGACGACTTGCAACATCCTCGCGCTCCTGGTGGTTCTCGAAGAAACCCACCATCGGCTGCCGCGACAGGGTAATTGCTTCGAGGTAGATTCCCGAAGTGCAACCATTGTGCCCGAAGCAAAAGCGGTTCGATCGAGCAGTCTGCGCCAGTCGCAAGGGCGAAGCGTGTGGCCGAAATGCAACACGTTGCGAAACTATGTTGCCTCCAGACACCCAATTTGTTTGACGGTCTTGCGATACGGCATGGTGTTTATTGTTCGAGATCGGCACTGCTGGGCGAGCCAGCAGTGGCACCCGGCGAGCCAGCAGTGGCACCTGACACCCGGAGATCGGCACTGCTGGGCGAGCCAGCAGTGGCACCCGGCACCCGGCGTTATTCGGGTTCGAATACCCGAGCCGCTTCCCAGCCCAGCATGGCCTTCTTCCTCGCCGTGCCCCAGCGATAGCGATGAGCGATCCCGCTGCTTTGAATCGCCCGGTGGCAGGGAATCAAGAATCCAATCACGTTCTGCCCCACGGCTGCTCCAACCGCACGACTGGCACGTTCGTTCCCCAGAGTTTTCGCCAAGGCCCCGTAGGTCGTTACCGTACCAATCGGCAGCCGCAACAAGGCCTCCCACACGCGGACTTGGAAGTTCGTTCCTTTGACAAACACACTCAACGGTTCGCTTCGCCGGGCGGTCACGTTGCCAAAGACGCATTCGACCAACGGCTCTGTTATTCTTTGGTCGTGCTCGACGGATGCCCGACTCCAGCGTTCTTTGAAGCCTGCCACAACCGTTTCGTAATCTCCATCGACGACGAACTCCAGCCCACAAATACCTCGCTCCGTCACCGCAAAGAACGCTTCGCCAAATGGGGTCGCGTGAAAGCCATAAGAGATGTGCAATTCGCTACCAGCGGTCTTGTATTCGCCCGGTGTAACCGCGTCGAGCTTCACGAACAGATCGTGAAGCCGCCCAGGGCTGGACAAGCCGGTGTCGAATGCGGCATCGAGAACGCTGGCCGATTCGCTGAGCCGCCGCTTCGCGTCTTCCAGCGTCAGGAACTGCAGAAATCGTTTGGGGCTAATGCCCGCCCAGCGTTGAAACAGTCGCTGAAAGTGGGACTGGCTCAAGCCGATGTGTTCCGCGATCTCTTCTAAGTTCGGCTGGTCGTGATGGCGTCGTTCGAGAAATTGAATCGCTTGCTCGATGCGGTCGTAGTCGCGGGCGGTCATGGCTTGCTCCTCGATGCGTGTTGCCAGCAGCATACGAACGCCCGATCCGTCTGGCCACCCGTTTCTTGCGATTGCAAATCGCAAAGTCGATACAAACGCTTTTTATACGTAGCGACCGCTTGATCGCGGGCTGCTCGATGCTTGATTGGCTCGAAGATTGGCCCATCGTTGAGGCGCAGGAGGTGACGCCACGAGAAGCATGAAGGCCAAGGCGATTTCAAGTTGCCGCTGCGCAGATTTCGGGCTACGCCAAGACAGGCAATGTATTCTTCCCAAAGTTCTTGTTCGCTTCGATCGCAAACTGCTCGCGTTGGCTATCGGCAAGTTGATAAAAGACATTGCGTTGGCGCGGGACGAACCCGAGTTCGGAAATCGCGTCGCGGATTTGTTTAAGGGTGAGGAAGTGAACGGTGCCAGCTTCAGCGACCACGTTCTCTTCGATCATCAAACTGCCCATGTCGTTCGCACCGAAGAGCAACGCCAGCTGTCCGATCTTCAAGCCTTGCGTGACCCAACTCGATTGAATGTTGGCAAAGTTGTCGAGATACAACCGCGAGACAGCTTGCGTCTTGAGATACTCGTACGGTCCGATCTTACCGACATCCGCCATGTCTGTGTTGTCGGGCTGGAACGTCCAGCAGATATACGCGGTGTAGCCACCGGTTTCATCTTGGGCCTGCCGGAGCCGATCGAGGTGTTCGATGCGTTCCGCCAAGGTCTCGATGTGACCGAACATCATGGTCGCCGAGCTGCGTCCTCCCATCTCGTGCCACGTCCGCATGACGTTTAGCCAATCGTTGGTGTTAACCTTGCCGCGAGTCATCGCATTGCGCACGCGATCGACAAGGATCTCGGCACCGCCACCGGGGATACTGCCGAGTCCTGCGGCTTTCAGGCGTTCTAACACCGTGCGAATTGGAAGGTTGTTGACCTTCGTAAAATGATGCAATTCGGGTGGGCTGAAGCCGTGGATATTGACCTGTGGAAAGCGGCTCTTGATGTCCTGCAACAGTTCCTCGTACCAGTCCAACTTGAACTTCGGGTGCAGTCCGCCTTGCATGAGGATCTGCTCGCCACCCAGGGCCACCGTTTCTTCCACCTTCTTGAGCAGCACATCACGCGGCAGGACGTAGCCGCCTTCCTCGTTGGGTCCGCGGTAGAAAGCACAGAAATCACAGACTGCCGTACAGACATTCGTGTAGTTGATGTTGCGGTCGATGTTGTAGGTGCGATATTCCTCGGGATGCAAGCGGCGGCTGACTGCATCGGCGGCTCGCCCCAGCGCCGTCAGATCGTGGCTCTGGAGCAGCGCGAGCCCTTCCTCGCGGGTCAGGCGTTCACCGGAAACGGCTTTATCTAGGATTCTGGCGAGCATGGATTCTTTCTAGTTGTAACTTGATGGATCAGCTGCACGAAGCATCGACGGGAGCCATGCCCAATGCGATCGCATGTTGGCGAAATAGTTCCAGTCCGCTGCGTTCACGCGATCCTAGATTGAAATAGAGATTGTCGCGGAGATACGAAAGGCAAACGGACTCGCCGAGCCCAGCGACTGCGGCCTCTTTCGCCGCGATCGAGCTTAGGTGCGCGACGCCTTCGTCGCGAGCCTGCTCCAAGGCCGTACGAAGAGCTGTGGTTTCGACGTCCGGGCGTGCGACCCACATCGCGAACACAAAGGGCAACTCCGACCAGCGGCACCACTGGTCGCCGAGATCCCATTCGTCGATGAACCTGCCCTCCGGAGTGTGGATCGCACGATCGCCGATCAGCAACACGGCATCGGCGTCGGTGTCGTTGACTCCGGCTCCGATCGGCAGCGATTCGAGTTGCGGCGTCAAGCCGAATCGTTGTTGGAGCAGGATGCGGACGAGTGCGACGCTGGTTCGCGAACCTTCGTCCAATGCCAGCGTGCGAATGCGGTCGAAGGGGACGCGTGTCAGCAGCTTCACGCTCAATACCGCGCCACGACAACCGATGCACGCGTTCGACACGATCTTGTAACTTGGGTCTTGGAAGTACTCGACGGATGGAATCAGTGCCACATCCAACTCGCCGCTGGCAAGCTGGTCGGCCAATCGGCTGGGCAGGTCGTACGAGATGTCAGCATACGGAGCGATTTCGTCCAATCGATACACCAACGGCTTGGTGTTCAAATACGAAACGGCACCGACTTTGATTCTGGCTTGCATAATCCCAACTGCTTTCCAAAAGGCGGATTATAAGTTGTGATGCCGCGAACCGCCAAGGGCTCGCTACTGGCTCAACCGGATGTCGGAGCGTGTTTTAACTGTGGGCGTTGCAAAAACTGGAGTAGCCGAAGTCGTGGGCCTTTTACGATGCGTCAAGGTATGCAGGGTACTTCGGGTGTCTCGCGACATTCTGCTACGAGTTCTCGTCAGCAGCCGACGCTGCCATCACGGCTTCGAACACGGACCACTCCGTCGGTAACGGCGCAGTAACACGGACGGCTTCTTTCGTCATGGGGTGGCGAAATGCCAAATCGCGAGCGTGTAGTGCGATCACTCGGTCCCGTGGGTCGTCCGATTGATCGCCGAACGGTGTGGCTGCACCGTATAACGCATCACCGATCACCGGATGACCATGCGAACTGGTTTGCAGGCGAATCTGGTGGTAACGCCCCGTCTCCAGCGTGATCTGTAACCATGTCTTACCTTCGAATCTCAGACGGACTCGATAAGACAAAATGGCTCGCCGCGCGTCCTTTTGATCGGCGTCCACGACTTCGGCACGGGCCTCGTTCGGAACTTTGCGCACGCGATCCGTCCATTTGCCTTGATCGGTATCGACTTCGCCTTCGACGACGGCCCAATACGTCTTGCGAACCATGCGACCTTCAAACTGCTCGCTCAATCGACGAGCAGCTCGAACATGTTTGGCAACGACCAACGCACCAGACACCGGTCGGTCCAGGCGATGCGGAACACCGAGATACGCATTCCCCGACTTGTCCTCACTCTCGATGAGAAACTGTTTGATGCGCAGCTCGAGGCTGTCGATGCCGGGAGGTGCCTGCGTCAGAACGCCAGCCGGTTTGTTGACGACCAAGCAGGGGCCTTCTTCGTAGAGAATGTCAAATCCATTTGGCTGCATAGCAATTGCAACGTTTCGTCTGGGGAGAAGGCACGTCAGTACCAAGACGTTCCTGAGTGCGGCGGCGAGTGAACCAGCCCACGAAACGAGATTGTAATGCGACAGTTGGGCGGAGCCCACCCTACTTGGCGATCGCTTCGGGGACTTTCCCCAACGCCAAGGCGTAGATGTCCATGAGACTTTCGAAATTGACGTCCGCCGTGTACTTCGACTCGAACTCCTCGCGGACGAGCGGCCGCAAGGCGGCTGCCACCGCTGGCTCGGCAAAGACTTTTTGCACGCGCATGGCCAACTCATCCGCGTTGCCCGCCTCAAAGTGCCAGCCCGTTTCGCCATGCTTGATGAATTCTTCCATCGCGCCGAGCTTCGACGCGACGACAGGCGTGCCGCGGCTGAACGCTTCGAGAATGGTCTTCGGACAAATCTCGTACCAGACAGAAGGCACAAGCAAACAAAGGGCGTCGCCGACCAGTGAGTACACTTCTTCGACGGGACGACGACCAAGCCATTCGATACGCGAGTCGAGCCGTTGGGCACGCTCGACCAAACTAACCAGCGGTCCGTCGCCAACAATCTTCAACGGAATCGGTTCGCTCAGTTGCGACCAGGCGTCGAGCATCACGTCCAGCCCCTTTTCCTCGGACAGACGCCCGACGAATAACGCATAGCCGCCGGTGCCAGGACCGGGGCCGGGGTCGGGCGAGACGAAGTTCGGTTTGACGCTGATCCGATCCTCGGCAAAGCCGGCAGCCAGATACTTCTGCTTCGAAAACTCGGACAACGCGATGTAACGCGTCACGGGATCGTCGATCGCTCGTCGGCGACGCTGGATCGCGATGAGTGCAGCCATGACCGAAGAGGCTGCGTAGCTGTCGCGATAACAACGATGCACGATGCCGGGCCACGGTACGCTCTTTGTCAAACAGGTTTCGCATACTTTCGAGTCGCGCAACAACAGTGCGTTGGAGCATACGGTACGGAAGTTGTGCAGCGATTGCACGATAGGCAACTTCTCGTCGCGTGCGGCAGCGTAGGCGGCGGGAGAGATCAGCGGAAATGTGTTGGTACAGTGCATGATGTCGGGCTGCTCGCGTTGGATCAGCTCACGCAAGTCGCGGTACGAACTCTGATTCCAGAGCGTCTTTCGTGCCGTGTCCAGTATCGACATGTTGTTCGTGTCATCGCTGCATCGCACGTATCGTACGACCTGACAACCACGCGATTCCAAGAGGCCACCCTCGTCCAGAAAGACTTGGTCCTCGCCGCCTCGGATTCGGTAGTGGTTGTGGCACAGGAGCGCTTTCATTCCTCGCGCCTCGCATCTACGGGCTCGTTGTCTTTTGAAGTCAGGGACGTGATGGGAGCGGCTGCCAACCCCAGCAGAAGATAGAACGGAATGGCACCGTAGGGAGCTTCCAGTAAGTTGTCTGCCGACGCCCAAATGTTGATTAGTATCCAGACTTGCAACCCGAAGGACTGCCCCGTGGCGCGGAAAGTGCGCCACAGCAACCGACCGAGCGAGAGTTGCAGGATGAGATAGATCGCCAGCCCGAGCCAGCCCGTGTACCCCAAAGCGAAGACGAGAATCGAATGCGGTGTGCGCAGACCCGCCGCGACTCCTTCCGGATGATAGTCCCAAATTGGATATCCGTACCCCAAGCCGAAGATCGCCGACTGCGGCGTTTCGTGCGTTAGCGCGACGATCTCCTTCCACCACTCAGTCCGCCAAGACACCGTCGAGTTGAATCGATCCGGGTCATCCAACAGGTCGCCAGCCAAATCAGGACTGACGGCCGCGAGTGCTCGGCCGACGATTCCGCGAACCGAAATCTCACCGCCGCGACCTGCTGGTGCTGCGACTTTGAAGTCGGAGATTAAGCCCACCAGGGCGAACAGGGCGACGAATGCCGAAAGCTTGGCCAGCTGGCGCACATGGCGGGTCAGCACGCTCCAGATGCTGATGCTCGCCAAGAAACCAAGCCATTCGGCTCGCACTTGAATCCCCACGAGCACGAAAGAATTCAGCAGCAGCGGGACCAGTGAACGACCACCGATCCCTTCGAAGCACAGCAGTCCCAAGATCGCAATCGCTGCACCGGCAGGCTGGCTAAACAGGCGAATGTTCGTCTCAAGAGTATCAACCAGCCCTAACGGCGAGAACACGAGAATGTAAGCCAGGCCGTAGAAGCCATGAATCCATACGAACCAGCGGAGAAAGTTGCGAAGAAACTCGGGGCGGCGAACGCCAACTTCGACGCCGAGAAAGAAGAACAACGGATAGAGGTGAAATGCAAAACAACTCAGCGCGGCAACACTGGCTTCGTGCGTCAGAAGTCCGCGAAGCACGTGCAAGAATCCAAACAGGATGGACGTGAGGATCGCCCAGCTGACACCGCTGAGTACGTGCCGCGAGACCAGCGGCTGAATCCACCGTATCGCATAAATTCGGAACTGCCAAAACAGGACCGTTCCCAACGCGATCTCGCCAATGTAGACCGGCGAGACTCCAAGGTGCGCGAACCTCCGTGTGGATGTGAGGTTTCCTAAGATCATTACCGCGAGCAACCACACAGGCCAGCTGCTTTGCACGCGACTTCGCAGCGTATTCACGATGCCATCGCTCCTTGCCACCTCGGACGAGTGGCACCGGCAAACGCGATGCCCTGGAGAACCGCTGATACAAGTTTTCCGCTCGAAAAACCGATTGCCGCACCGGTAATTCCCAGCCAAGGAGTCATGGCCGCAGTCAGGCCGACGGTGACGACGAGCCCCGCGAGACAGGCCAAGAAGCACAAATTGGGACGACCGATTGACCACAGTCCCGTATAGCTTGGCATGCCCGCCGCTTCCGCAAAAATGCCAAACGCCAGAATGAAGACACACAAGTGATATCCACCAAAGTCGCTGCCGTACGCAACCGTGATCAACCGTTCTCCGACCAACGTCAGGGTGATGGTGAAGAGTAACATGGCGGTCGTAACTACGGCTGTCGTGCGAAAAACGAATCTGCGAACGGCCAGTATTCCCTCGTTCGCATAGGTGAACGCAAGGTCGGGAGCCAGTACGTTGCTGAGGCCAATCAACACAGGATTCGCCAGAACGACGATGGTCGCATACGCGACAAAGATGCCCGTAGCGGTGGAATTCAGCCAGATGGCAATCATCCAGGGGACGATGTAGCTGCGGGCCATGAGTGCGGTTTCGCTTGCAAACACCCAGCGACCAAAGCTCCAGTGGGGACGCACCTCGCGGCGCGCAAGTCGCAAGCTGAATCGAAATCTCTGTGTGTCACGCACTAACCAGATCGCGCTAACAAGCCCATAAGTCGCGCCCATGACGAGATACGCGTTTGCGGCGGACAATCGCTCGAAGATTACCAGACCCAAGAGGCCCCCGATAAACGCGGCTGCCGCCGTTAAGTCGAGGAGTAAGACTTTACCTACATGCAATCGGGCAAAACCAAATCGCCTCGAGAATTCCCACAGAAGAATCGCCGGCGTAACCAGCGCAATGAAGGCAAAGACGCGCGACAGTTCGGACACTCCCAACGCGCTCGCTCGAGCTACCGAGATGAGCCCCAGTGCGAGCGACGCGAGCAAAGCGAGGGCGATGTATTGCAGAAAGACGCTCCCCGCATAAAACTCGCTACGCCGTTGTTTTTGGCCAGGGGCGAAGACGGTATACGGAAGCGTCACTAAGGCATTCTGAATGCACGCGAGAAGTACGACAAATGTGAAACCAAGACCATAGGCACCCAACTCGTCGGCACCACAAATGCGACCGAGAAGAATTGTGGCGATGAATCGAGAGCCACTTACAATCGCTTGGTCTGCCAGCCCGATGGCACTGCGAATCGTGGATGCACCAAACCGATCTTGAGCATTGCTGTACAGCCGCTCATTTAACTTCTTGCTTTTCTCTGGAGTCGGTGTGCTCTCCGGCGTCGATGTTTTCGGAAGCGGGTCTAGCTGCACTTTTTCCTGGACCAGAAACTCTTGGAGTTTCGGAGCCCAGCTGTACCAACCCGCGATCTTTGCCTCGAGCGTCTTGGGCGTATCCCACTCGTAAACATTGCAGCGTCCCCAGTTAAACGGGTCGTCGTTCGTGAGGTTTTTGTCACACTCTGTCGTCAGCGCGCATCGCACGCCAACTTGCCGAGCCGTCTCCGTCATTTCACCGCCTGCGTAGCCCATCGCGACACGACCGTGAGGAAACGCGAATGTAATCTGATCGAGTGCGAGCGAGTCTCGCAGGACTTGCAGATTCTCCCGAAGATCGTCGGCAAGTGAGTCGGGACGACCTCGAAAGTCGTCATGCGTGTGCGTGTGTGCGCCCAGTTCGACAAGTCCCGTGTCGAGCATTTCGCGACATTGGTCGAGAGTGAGCGGTCGATAAGCCTCTCGCGGAACTCGATCGCTGAACGCAACTCCCCAAGGGTCGAAGGGAAATGGCGCATCCGTTCCCAAATACGCCGTGTTGAGGAAGATGGTCGCGGGTATCTCCAACTCTTGCAGAATTGGGAAGGCATTCAGATAGACGTTTTCGTATCCATCGTCGAACGTGACGATGGTTGCCTTCTCGGGAATCGAACTCTCTCTGGCGACGCAATCGAGTATGTCTTGCAGTTTGCAGAACTCGTGACCACTATCGAGTAGCCCCTGAAGCTGGGCTCGAAACGTCGTTGGCGTGACGTTGAGGCCGGGTTCTAGCACACCTTCAATGATCGGGCTGACCCGATGATAGAGGAGGATGCCGACCGTCTCGCGCGGTGTACAAGGAACGAGCCGGTGGAGCCAGACGCTCGCTCGCCCCGCAGACACTTTAATAAGATCGGTAGTATTCAACACGACTTGCTCCAACGTCAAACGGTCTGCTCTGTCGTATTCATGGTCGGGCTACTGACGCGCCGTTCCCAGACAAAACTGTTTCCAAGAACTTGCCGATAGTAGTCACGCATCCGTTCGCCCTGCTCTGGCCACGCATATTCGGCGGCACGTCGCAGCGCACCGGCGGACAGTCGTTCCAATCGCGTTTTATCCGTCGCCAATGCGACGATCGCGTTACGATACTGCGTCGCCATATCCGCGGGAGTGCCGAGTGAGACTTTGATGCCGCACTCTGCAGTCACGATGTCGCCCACTCCCTGATGATCGGCCGCGAGTACCGGGACACCGCTGGCAAGTGCCTCGAAGATGACATTGCCGGAAGTATCTCGCAGGCTGGTAAACACGAAGACATCGGCCCACGTGTAATGGGTCTGCATCTCCAGGTCACGGACGCGCCCGATCCATTCGATCTGATGGGATATTCCCAGTCGATTCGCCATCCGCCGCCAACGTTGGTGTTGTGGTCCATCTCCCACGATCCGCAATTGGACGCGAGACGACTCGGGTAGCTTCGAGATAGCTTGGAGCAGCAATGGCAAGGCCTTGAACGCATGGAGATTGCCCGCCCACAAAAGCCTCAGCCGTTGATCGACATCTGTCTTACGCGGGCGGTCACGAATTGCGTCGGCGGAGACGGCCGGGCTGCCAGTCTCACACAGTACCGGCACATTCTTTCCGAGAATGCGTTCGAAGTCGGATTGATTTGTAGAGTTGGCAACGAGCAGGAGATCGGCACTTGTTGCCGCGCGGCGGACGCGACGACTGAAACGCAATTGCAGTGAGTTGGCGATTGACCGAATCGATTCTTGAATACCACCCCGAAGTCCAGCTTGTCCGATGGCCATCCAAGGGTGGTTTTGCGTCCCTCCGATCGGTCCCCAGATGAATGGCAGCTGCATCTGCCCAAGTTTTCCAGGTTCGCGGTATCCGCATAAATTGACTTGGTGGACGAGATCGAAATTCACTTCTTCGTGCAACGATTTCGCAACTTGAAACGCGCGACGATGCCAGAGGCGGTACGCGATGTAGTACATCCCCGGAATCTTCGCGAGAAATTGCTCGAACCGAGTTTTTCGAACGAAACGAAAGTGCAAGCCCGGTATCATACCAATGTCCCGAAGGTGGCCTAACACCTGGTGTTCGAACTCCACACCTTCACAGATAACCCAAATATCGCTGTACTTTGCCGCCTCGACCGCGCGATGCCAGCCGACGCCTGGTTCCGACCCACGCCAGGGGCTACAAGCGTACGCCAGCTGAAGTACGCGCGCTCGCCGTCCCTCTGTGCATGACTCGTTCAATTCGTTGGCCACTTCTCTGCTCCGACTTAGTAGTTGCTTCCCAGGAACCACCGTACGTTCGAGATGACTCGGTTTGCACGATGTGCGAGCGGTCGCCATCGAGACCGTCGCAGCCAGTCGCGGGTTTGTTGCCAATGAGCCCATACCGCACGTGCCGCCGGCTGTGGGTCGATGATGCCCTCGTGCGTAATTGTCGAACCCGTCAGTAGACGCTTCTTGTAGCCCGATACACCTTTGCCCATGTCAAGCCTTGTGACTCCCTGCATTGGCAATTCGCGCAGCATCTCGTGGATCAAGATCGTGCCCGGAGAATAGCGGGCGTAGTTCGAATCAAACGCCATGAACCAGCCGTGCCCGTATTGGTGCGAGCGAAACACCATGTTCGCGGCGATCAATCTTTCGTTTGCGTAGAGTCCCCACATCAAGGTTCCGCACGCTTCCGTGGCCCGTGCGACGGTGGCGTGGAGGATTTGCCGGGGCCAATTGAAGCGAAGCAGGTCTGCGACGCGAGTCCGAGTACACTGAGCCGATTGCCATTCCATCAATCGCTCGACGGACTGAGCGTCGTGGAGCAGTTCACATCGTATCTTGCCATGATCGCGAGCGAGCTTCTTCTGCTTCCGGCGAACTTCGTGGAATAGATTCGAGCCCTGCTTCTTCTTGTTTGCAGCGTATGCCTCAAAGCCCGCGCTCAGATCCAAATAAGCACACGGGATACCGACGCTGCAAAACGAGCCAATCTCCTCTTGGCCGGGAATCCAGTGGTCGAACACGAGCCGGCGCAGGCCGGTCGCTTTTAACAACTCCAAGCCATCCCAACGGCAACTTGGCGCTGCAACAACCCCTTGGCTATCCGAAAGCGGAGTTCCCACGGGATGTGCCGCCGCACCGCATCTTCCAAACGGAAAGAAACCGACGGCGACATCCCCTTTGCGAATAACCACGACCCGAATGTCTTCGCGCACTTCACTCATCCACTGCGTGAATTCCGGGCGCAAAAAGGGACTCGCGTAGCGTGGGTCGGCGCATTGGAGGTCCGCCCATCTGGCGATGTCGTCAGAACTCAGCTCCTGCATTTTCTGCGATTCATACTTCATCGGCGTGGACTCGAGAGACGGACTTCTTTCGTGGTACTCGCCCACCAGTGGCGAATTACCATGTGGCGACTCTTCGGCGCTGGGCGGCCAGTGGCTCGGCTGTGCATACATCGTTAGATCCTCCGATAGATCCAGCCAGGGATATGTTTTCTCCGCTTATTCAGCACGATGCCGCTCAGTTCGATGCCCACACGCTGCAACTGGCTCTTGGCTCGGACGACGGCTTGCCGACGCGTCCGTTCGGCTTCGACGACCAACAGCAGTCGATCGATTTCTTGCAGCGACATGACTTCCGACAGCAGTTCTGGGACCGGTGGAAAATCCACGATGACGATTCCAAATCGCGTACTCGCGTCCCGCAAAAGATGCTTCCAGCCTTGCGTTTCGTCCGCGGTTCCCCGTTCAAACGTGGCCCTGCCTGGCCCCAGTACCTGCAGGTTGTGGATGCGCGTGGGATAAATGCAGTCATTCAGCGATTGCTCACCCGCGATGACTTCATGAACTCCGCACGATGTTGGTAAAGCAAACGAAGCGAGGAGGTCAGGAGCGTTCGCATTGCAATCGATCAACAGCGCAGGACGCTGGACGATCTCTGCCGCGCTGACGCCCAGATTCGCCGCGATCGACGTGACGCCGGATTTGTGTGCCGCGCTGGTGATCCCCACGACGGGCGCGATGGCTTCGGAGGGCCAACGGCTCAGCAGCTCGCGCGCCAGCCCGTGGAAAGGGTTAACGGCTTTGGAAGCATACCGCATCGCGAACGCCGTGTTGTCGGTGCCGCGGCGGTGTTCGTGAACCTCTGTCATGGAGAGCCCTCTTACCCGAGCGTAAAGATTTGAGACCGCGAACGAGGGACCGAAAGCACAACGGGCACTTGCAGGCTGGCCTCCAAATCTTCAGGAACTTGGAACGTGTCGTCGAAGAATTCGCTGACTAGCGTAGCGACCAACGCCGCGAACACCGCTGCGATTGCCCCCAACAAGATAATCACAACATTATCGAGGCCAGCGGCTTTGGGCCGGTAGGTTGGATACTGTGCGATGTTGACGTTCGAGATCCGCTCGTCTTCGAGTGCCCCGTCGATGCGCGCCTGTTCACGGTTGTCTTGATACTTGATGTAGTTCGTCTCGATAGCTTGGACTTGTTGTTCCAAGGATCGCATATTGATGTCGTCGTCGTTCAGCTTTAGCAGGGTCAGCTTCGCCGCGTCGTATCGCCGTTGAAGCTCTTCCGAACTGGCGCGGAGTGCTAACCCATTGCTCTCCTCCGAAGCAAACTCCTGCTGGGCGAGCAACCGCTTCGATTTCTCAACTTGGTCCTTCAAAGCGACCACGCGAGGATGGGTGGGCGACAGGTTGGCCGTGAGCTCTCCCTCGAGGATCTGCAACTTGTAGAGCTCCCCTTTCATGCTGGCGACGGCTTGTTCGGACACCTCGCCCACCTGCTCGTTTTCAACGCCGGGGTAAGCTCGACGCAGCACATTCAGCTTGGAATCAGATGCTGCGATCGCCGCCTGTGTCGAGGAAACGCTCTGTTCGAGTGATGATAATTGCAGCTCGATTTGGTGCTTTTCGTCGTCGATCGATGTGACGCCGATGCGGTTCTTGGCAGCGCGCAGACGCTCCTTGGCTTCACTTAACTGTTTCTCCAAGGCCAACGTCTGCTCGTTGAAAAACTCGAAAGAGCCTTCCGTTCGATTCAACTGAAGATGATGTGTCTTGAAGGCGGTAAAGTAGATTTCCAGAATCTGTTGTGCCAACTCCGGCGACCGCGCCGTACAAGTGACGGTAATGACATTCGAGTTTTTACCAGGATCGTACTTGAGAGACTTCTTGAGTTTGATGAGCGACTTATCCCAGATGACGTCATCGATATGGGACGCGTCCGGCGCAACGGGCTGAATGAGGGCTTGGTCTTGCTGCAGGATGGCCGCGGGGCCAAGCTTTTCAAGGACCGCTTCGAGCAGCTCGTGGCTCTTGAGGATTTCAAGCGACGAGCTGAGTTCGCGCTCGCGCGATTCGGTCATCGATACAATCTGCCCCACATTGGTTGTTGGATCGAGCGTCACACTCGAACGACCAATCCGCAGGAAGAGCTTTCCTTCTGAGACAAAGCTTTTTGGCAGCAGAAACGCCACCGCGAGCGCAGCACCGAAGACCAGCAGAAAGATGCTGGTCGCGAGCCAGAGGTGCCGAAATCCAATTCGGGCAACGTCACGCAGCGAGATCGGTTTGTCGTTATCAGTAATCATTCGTTGCCGAGTCAATGACACGAAGCAAAAGTACTTTCCGAGGCGCAAAGTCTGCGTCTCTCCCGAAGGAAGTATAGGACACAGTTAGCGACGCGACGCAACTAGATAAACTTACTTAAGTGCTTCTGCCTCAAGTTGTTCAGCGATTTGAGAATTCGCCACGAGCCGGCCCGGAAACGACAACAGGCCGGGTTGCTACCCGGCCTGCTGGCTATTTTCGTTTCTCAATTCAGGAATGCGACCTTACGGACTGTAAAGTGACAAATCGGCTTCCAGCACTTTACGAATGCGACTCGCGGATTCCACTAAGTGTGCGCGCGAGTAGCTGTCGAGTTTGACGTTGCTCTTGAGCATTTGATCGATTCGCGACTCGAGCGATGACAAATCGGCAAACGCGATCGTCTGGCAATCGTCAGGTGCGGAGGTGCGCCCCATTGCCAAGTTCGAGAGCGATCGCAGGTACTCGCGTTGCAGACCGCGGCGCAGACTGCTGATGGCGGGCTTGCGATTCGTAAAGTCGCCGTCTTTAACCGTATCTAGCTCTGAGAAAATCGACTTGGTCAATCGTTCGATGAGTTCCGCAGTCGTCAGCACATCCTGGTCGGCTGAGGCTTTGAGTTCCGTGTCGTGAATCCGCTCCAGTACCGTCGCGGACAGGAGTTGATCCAACACACGAGTCTGCCACATCGAAACAGTGCTATGCAGCGGGAAGTCCTTGCGAGTCGAAGCGGAAGTTCCCCAGTGGTGCCAATTGGATGACCCTAAATGGTTGTACAAGTCCGCCGGGAACTGGTAGGGCTTGTCGCTGAAGACTTGTTCTTCGAGCAACGTCAACGCTTCTCGCTGTTTCGCGACATCGATTAGCTCGATGGGCAGCTTGGCATCCTTATCGCCTTGATGACTGCGGCTTGTCTCCAAACCACCGACATAGCGTGCGACAAAGAACATGCCTTGACCGTGCTGCGACAACAGTATGTTCAAGGCCCGGCGAGTTTGTGTATAGTCTTCCCCTTCTTCCGCCGTTCGCTTCGTCAACTCGGGGACGATTTCCTGGACGACCTGAGCCCGCATCTTGGCATACTCTAATGCATCGGCACCGAGATCGAAGCGGTTGGAATTGGGGTCGGGATCGCTGCCAACGGTGTCTTCATCGGTGGCGTAAGCGAGTTGCGGCTCGCCGCTTCGCGAGGCGATCTTTTCCAATTCCTTGACTTCGCCGGTGGTTCCACCGGTGAGCGGTTTGTAGCCGTATTCGATCGCCCAGTAATCATAGGGGCCAAGTGTGGTCGGATAGTAATCGCCTTGCTTCCATTCCTTGGACACGATGTTGGACGGGTTGTAATCCATCACGGATCCCACCATGCCGTGCTCGCGAGTCTTCGTCGAATCGTTCAGATCCTTCAGGCTGAGCATTTTGCTGGCCTTGAAATTGTGACGCAGGCCGAGCGTGTGACCGACTTCGTGCATCGTGACTTCTTTCATGCCTTGCATGATGAGCTTCTCTTTTAGCTCAACCGATTCCTTGGCATCGGCGCGAGTGAGAATCGCTGCGGTGCCGAAGGCCATTTGGCTGGCCATGCCCGTACTCAAACGACATTCGGGTTGCTTCCGAGCGAGGCCAAATGCTTTGACGGACGTATCAGCGGGACGATCAAGTGGCCCGCCCGTCATCGCGGCGACATCGTCGGGCGTTAAAGTCTCGAACTCTTCCTTCCAGAACTTCAGGAAGTCGGCGTCAAAGATAATGTCCGCATCGAGGATCTGTCCGGTATACGGATTCACGCGGGACGGCCCCATCGCAAATCCGGCGTCGGCTGTAATCCAGCGGAACGTATTGTAGTTAATGTCTTCCGGATCCCAGTCGGCGTCGTCAGGTTGTTGCCGGACTTCGATCGCGTTGATCCACCCGGCTTTTTCGAACGCTTTGTTCCATTCCGCGATGCCTTCGCGAACAGGCTGGCGATATTTGTGAGGAACGGTTTTCTCGATCCAGAAAATGATCGGCTCTTTCGGCGGGTAGGGAGCGTCAGTCGCGCCCGGTGGTTTTTCAAGATGCCAACGATTGATATACCGTACGAATTGATCACGGTCGCTGTCTTTGTTGTAGTCCTTGCGAACCGTGAGGAAATAACCGACTCGATCGTCGGCCATCCGAGACTGATATCCGGTCGAGGGAAGTTTGCTGATCGAATAGTGGACATTGATCGTCATCCCGCGAGAATCCGCAACCGTTTCGTATTCCATGCGACCGCTCGAAGCGTAAGTCGCTGCGACTTCGAGTTCGACGTTTTTCGGAAACGATTTGACCGTGGCCCACGTAGAGCGATCCGGTGTGAAGCCGAATCCCGGCAGCACCTGAGAGATCTGCGGCAGATCGCTCATGAAGACCGGTGTCATGTCGATGAGGTCACCGCCCTTGGGGCCTTTCGTAACGATCTTCAGGCTGAACAGTACGCTATCGGTATAAGCATTCTGCAACGCGAAGCTCTCGGGAAACCCTTTCTTCGCTTCGAAGCGAACATTCTTTCGAATTACGTGAACTTGGTCATCGATTTTGCGGAATGTCCACACCCAGTCGTCGCCAAATCCCCAGCTGTAGCCACCGAGGAGCGGGTTCATTCCGACGCCCTTTGCGATCGAAATCAGAACGATGAACTCCGAGCCGTAATCCGAGCCGCTCATTTCGGCGTATAGCTTGCTTTCCTTTTCGTACAACGTCAGCATGCCCGTGTGAGTCTTCGCATCCTTCAGCAACGCCACATGTGCGGGTGCCGGGGGTTGCGCCGGAGGCGTCGATGTTGGCGCGGCGGCGGTCGTCGACGCACTCGGTGTCGCATCCGCCGCAACTGGGTGCTCCTCGCTGCTCGATCCCGCGGGGTCGTCGGCAAATCCAACCGTCGCGGTGATTAGTCCGATCCCGAATGCTACGAGAAATCTGCGGAGTGCGATTGAACTCATGTTTTTTATTCCTGGGAAAAATAGGCAGGTTCGCGCGAGCCCGAAATCCAGGTGCGCGATAGCGTCACGGTATGCACCTAAGCAAGGTAGGTAAAATATACACCACCGTTAGGCAATTGCGACTCTTATGCTTAAGAAGCGCAACCGATACATTTTAGCGGGTTAGGGATTCCTGCGGCAAGTTGGGATGAGGTGGCGACTTCTGCCGATTCTGCCGCTTATGCCGCTTATGCGGTTCGCGAGTTGTTCGGGAAAGTGGAGATTCGGCCTCGAATGTCTGAGCCAGCTACGGTCACCAGCGTGCTGAGGCACTACCCGGACGTGGTTGTACGCACGGTCGAGCCGCTCGACGGAGCAGGCGGCTTTAGTGGGGCGGTTTTTTGGCGGGTCAATACCGGTGACACGCAGCTTTGCCTGCGACGCTGGCCGCAGGAGCACCCCAGCCGTGTCCAACTGCAGGCGATCCATGACGTCCTCTGTCACGTCTCCGTAAACGGTTTCGCGAAATTGCCAGTCCCTTTGCGTACGCGGGATGGGCAGACATTTGTTTCCCTGGCAGGACACCTGTGGGAACTAACGCCTTGGTTGCCGGGCCGGGCTGATTTCCATGAACGCCCAACTTCTGAACGCCTGGACGCGGCAATGCTTGCTCTCGCACAGTTTCATCGAAGCACGGAGACGCTGGGCTTACACCCCGGTAGCCCGCCTGGTATTGCGACTCGCCGCGAGCAACTCGAACGAATCACCGGCGTCGGAACCTCCGAGATGCTCCAGGCCGTCGCGGAGATGAAGGAAGCGAGCTGGTCGGAGTTCCAATGGCGGGCGGCGTTAATTCTGGGTAGTTTCGACAAATGTGCATCACGGCTGAAACCTCTACTGGCTATGGCGAGCCACGCTCGAGTGTCTCGCCAGCCATGTATTCGTGACATCTGGCATGATCACGTGCTGTTCGACGGCAACGAAGTGAGCGGCATCATCGACTTCGGCGCGATGCAGACCGATCATGTGGCCTGCGATATCTCACGATTACTCGGCAGCCTCGTCGGTGGCGACCGAGACAGGTGGGCTCAAGGTCTCACCGCCTACCAGTCCGTACGACCCTTGACCGCCAGCGAAATCATGCTGGTCGATGCGTACGACCAAAGCGCCGTTTTGCTGTCGGGTATGAATTGGGTCCAGTGGATTGCTGTGGAAGGGCGAATCTTCGAAGATCTTGAACGCATCCAAGGACGACTAGACGAGATTATTGCGCGACTACTTCTGATGTAACGCATAGGTAACAACCACAAGCTTGTGTATTCCAGCGTACCGAATGAACGAAACGACTCGTCGATAATCCATCTGTACGTCAGCCTTTCCACCTGTGTACGCCAGCCATTCCAGGCTGACTGTCTGGCTAGAAAGCCTGACGCACTTTGTGATCGTCCGTTGACCCAGGATTTGAATACGCCGTAGAATCCCTGTTTACCCCGTCAGTTCCTCCAAAGGTAATCCAGCATGAATCGGCTACCTCAGTCCGCTTCGACACTACTTACTGTGCTCGCCCTGTTGTTTAGCTCAATCGCCTCCGCCCAAGAGGCCGGTGAATTACCGAAGCTGAACATCATCGACCAGCTGGGAATTCCGGGATTGGGTAGTTCTTCAGGGGGCGAGAAGGCAACGTTTTCAGCTGAGTATCGCATTGCCGAAGGAACTCGCCGTGGCCAAGTGTCCATTACCGCAACCATCGTGCCGGACTGGCATCTCTACTCCGTCACACAACTTCCAGGCGGCCCGCAGACTTCGGTCATCAAGCTCGCGTCTTCGGAGCACGCCGCAACGACCGGCGAGTTCACGCCAGATGTGCCTCCGCATATTCAGCAGTACGAGTTTTTCGATGTTCCAGTGGAAGAGCATGACGGCGTGGTGGTTTGGACAGCACCGATCCAGCTTGCCGAGGGCGTCGACCCGACCAAGACAGAGCTGCAACTGAAGTTCAACGGCCAGGTTTGCCAGAACGACGGTGCTTGCATCCCGATCGCCAATAAAGTGGTCGTCGCAAAGTTCGCCGGCTACTACAAAGAAACGCCGAAAGTGACGGAGTATCGTACAACTTCGGCTCATCTCACATTGCGAGGAAAGTTCGAGCCAGCAACGGTTGCACCCGGCGGCTCGGTCACGTTGACTCTGACCGCCGAACCAGATCCAACGTGGCATGTTTATGCCTATGCCAAGCAAGATCCATTACTGATTTCGAAGCCGACATTAATTGCGATTAACGAGCCGAGTGGCTGGAAGACTTCTCACGTCACGGCGTCCGCGAAACCAATCGAGCATGAGTTGGGGCTCGACGAGGAGCCCATCGCATACTTTCACGAAAAGCCTGTCAGTTGGTCCGTCGCGATCATAGTCCCCGCCGACGCCGCACCCGGGGCGCACACGATCACGGGGTTGATCGGTTATCAAACTTGCACGCTCGTCCAGTGCGACCTTCCGACCGGGGCTGCCTTTCGCGGAACCGTGAACGTAGGAACCGAGTCGGTTTCCGGTGAGTCGCTGCTTAGTTTCACTGCTGCGAAGTACCAGGATGCCGCAAGTCGAACGAGTCAGAGCGAGGCGGGCTCCACACCGCCGATCGATCAAGTCGCGGGCGGGGGCGCGAAACTCGATCTGAACAACCTCGACACACAAAGCTCGACGGCCGAGCTATCAACTCCGGTGGTCTTGATGATGGCGTTTGCGGCTGGTTTCATTTTGAACTTCATGCCTTGTGTCTTGCCGGTAATCGGTCTCAAGGTGATGGCGTTTGTGCAACAAGCTGGCGACAGCCGGGCTCGAAGCTTCATGTTGAACGTCTGGTACAGCATTGGGTTGATGTCCGTATTCTTGATCCTGGCCACGCTCTCGGTGTTCATGGGACTCGGCTGGGGCGAACAATTCAGCAGCATCACTTTCAACGTGATACTGACTTCCGTTGTGTTCGCCTTTGCGTTGAGCTTTCTCGGTGTTTGGGAGATCCCAATCCCAGGGTTTGTTGGCACGGGCAAAGTGAATAACTTAGCGACCAAGGAAGGCCCCTCGGGTGCGTTCTTCAAAGGCGTTTTGACAACCGTGTTGGCCACGCCTTGCAGTGGGCCGTTACTCGGATCGGCGCTAACTTGGGCCGTCTCGCAACCTCCTCCCATCGCTTATGCAGGCTTTGGCTGCGTGGGGCTTGGCATGGCGAGTCCTTATCTGTTGATCGGTGCCTTCCCGCAACTGGTCTCGTTCCTGCCGAAACCGGGAGCGTGGATGGATACCTTCAAGCACCTGATGGGCTTCGTACTGCTGGGGACTGTGATCTTCCTGCTCACATTTATTCCAATTCCGTTCGTTGTGCCAACCGTGGCCTTCATGATGGGCTTATGGGCCGCATTCTGGTGGATCGGTCGCGTGCCACTCACAGAGTCGCTCGACAAGAAAGCAGCAGCCTGGGTAGCAGCAACGGCCTTCGCCGCACTCATTGGGTTCGTCTCCTATGGTGCGCCGTTCGAGCCGGTTCGGAGCACGAACTTAGTCGCGATCATGACGACTCGCTTCCAACGTGCCATCGATCAGGAACTGTCGACACGAAGTATCGCAATTCCAACGATACGAGAGAATGCGTCGCACGACAGAGGCAATGAACTTGCCTGGCGACCCTATACGCAGCAGTTGCTCGAACAGCTCACGTCGGAGAAGAAAACGGTGTTTGTCGACTTCACCGCCGATTGGTGACTGACGTGCAAGTCGAACGAGGCGGTCGCCTTGAACACGCAAGTAACCAAGAACTACGTCGAAGCGAGCGGCATTGTCACGCTCCGAGCCGATAAGACTCGCCCGGCACCAGAAGTGGATCGATTGCTCGAACAACTCGGCAACAAATCTGGTTCCATCCCTTTTTACGCCATCTTTCCAGCCGGCAGGCCGAACAAACCAATCTTGCTGGATGGCGTCTTTACGTCTCCCAATCCGTTCTTGGAAGCGTTTGAAAGAGCCCTCGCTCCGTCGGTCGACGGGGAACCGTTGGCAAAGTCCGATGGCACCTAGCCCGCATTTCTCATCAGTTGTAGGCCGGATCGAAGCAAACGCCGCATCTGCCGGAACTTCGGTCGCAGTTGTCGAGTGGATTTACGAGACACCATGATTTCAAGCTATTTGCGTTTGCGA
>CAUJKL010000219.1 GCA_963204995.1 Planctomycetota bacterium
CTTCCTGATCACGATCGATACCGAGGGCGACAACCTCTGGTCGCGACCACGGGAGATCACCACTCGAAACTCGAAGTTCCTGGCTCGCTTCCAGCAGCTTTGTGAACGCTGTGGCTTCAAACCAACCTGGCTGACTAACTACGAAATGGCCGTCTGCCCGGTGTTCCAAGAGTTTGCTCGCGACGTCATCAAACGCGAAACCGCCGAAATCGGCATGCACCTGCACGCGTGGAACTCGCCTCCGATTCAGCCGTTGACTAATGACGACTTACGCCATCAACCTTACTTGATTGACTATCCCCACCCGCTAATCCGCGATAAGATCCGCTGCCTTACCGAACTGCTTAGCGATACCTTTCAATGCCCGCTGCACAGTCATCGCGCCGGACGCTGGGCCATGGACCGCCGGTATGCACGCGAACTAATCGAAGCGGGATATTCTGTCGACTGTTCGGTCACGCCGCATGTATCCTGGACGCATATGCAAGGAGCCCCGACGGGCAACGGAGGTAGTGACTATCGCACTGCGCCGAACGAACCGTACTGGCTGTCTGACGACGACATCTCGAAGGCTGGGCACACTGCCTTACTCGAAATTCCGATGACCATTCGGCCCGTCCGGAGAAGCCACCTGTCGAGTGTTGCTTTGACGATCGCAGATCGCTTTCCATCGCGTCACACCCGGCAAGTTCGCCGTGCCCTGTTTCCGGAAGTCCAGTGGTTTCGCCCCCACGGGCGAAATCGGCGACAAATGATCCGGATACTCGATGACGCAGTTGACCAGCCCCGCTCACATTTGGAATTCATGCTGCACTCGTCCGAACTAATGCCGGGCGGCAGTCCGCGTTTTCCGACCGAGCGGTCGATCGAACGCTTGTACGACGATCTGGAAGCGTTGTTCGAAGCCGCACAAGGCCGAGTCGTCGGAGCGACATTGGCGGAGTTTTACAACGCATGGACGGCCACGCGGCAACCTGCCGCCGGCTTAGGGCCGGCCATCTGCTCAAAGTCAGACTGCGTCTCACGCAAAGAGGCAAAGGTGAGCACGAGTGAATAGTGTTGAATAATCCAGGCTACATTTGTGAGTGATCCCGAATTGCTAAGCGTGAAGGATAAGTTGAGGGTACTCGACCTACAAAACACCGCTGAGAGTGAGAGCCAGCTGAGAACTCCGGCCAAGGTTAAAGGCATGAAGATTCTGCAGATCGTCACGCGGAGCGAACTGCGCGGGGCCGAAGTGTTCGCAGGACAATTGTCCGACGCACTGGCAGCACGCGGTCATGAATTGTGGCTGGCCGCACTGTATCGTAATACGGGCGGTCCCGCTCAACTCCTCGCCAACCCGCAGCGTCAGATCGAGTTGAATGGCAAGGTAAAGGGGCGAATCGAGCCCTTGACATTGCTGCGACTTGCGCGACTCATGCGACAGATACAACCCGATGTCGTGCAGGCGAATGCCTTTCATGCGTTGAAGTACGCGGTCCTGGCAAAACATATAATCCGCAAACCCTTCAAGCTGGTCTATCGCAACGTCAGCATGGCCAGCGACTGGACCCGTGGACAATGCAGGCGCGCCTGGGGGCGGTGGCTGATGCGATCTGTGGATGCCGTCACGTCGGTCAGCGACATCAGCGCGAGGGATTTTTGCCAGCTGTACAAGTATCCTGTGGCACGAACCTGGACCATCCTGCGCGGAGTCCACGTTCCAGTTTCGGTAGATCGCGATAAGGCCAGACAGCGTGTCAGTGAGATCGTCGGACTGGAGTTGCCAGGGCCGTTGCTCTTTCACATCGGAGGCTTCACTGCCGAAAAGAACCATGCAGGATTGCTCGCGGCCTACGAAAGGGTCTGCGATAGACACCCGAATGCACACTTGATCCTCTGTGGTGACGGGCCGTTGCGAGAATCGATGATTCAGCTTGCCAAAGAGCGCAGTTTAAGCTCGGTTCATTTTCTCGGTGCGACCACCGACGCGCGTGAATTGTTGACGGCAGCAGACCTGCTCTTGTTGTCCAGCCATACGGAAGGGATACCGGGCGTGGTACTCGAGGCTGCCGCAGTCGGCATCCCGTCGGTATGCACGGACGTTGGTGCAATACGCGATTTGATCGAAGATGGAGTCACTGGACGCGTCGTGCCGCCGGGCAACTCGGACGCGTTCGCAAATGCCGTGTCTGAACTGCTGGATGACGTGCCGAGACGCAAGCGTTTTGGCAACGAGGCACGAAAGCATGTCCTCGGAGTCCACGGCATGAGCCACTGTGCAGAAAGTTTCGACTTACTCTACAGGCTGTCGATGGATCCCGGCTCGACCCTTGAAACCATCTCCAATCTGGAGGGGAGAATTTGTTAAGTATGACTGAGCCACACGGCACGCAGACAGTCGCGTTTGGCATCGACGAGCGGTTTGCGGTTCCATGCGCGGCAACGCTGTCCTCGTTTCTGTGTGGCCTTCACGGTGAAGTCAGGCCCAATGTGTACATACTGTCCGAGTCGCTCCGCCGGTCAAGTTGGCTCCGGCTCCAAAGAGTTGTAGGCGACAGGGCCGAAATGACTTGGCTGCAAAACGCCACACTTCCACTCGAACGGAAGGACCTTGTGACTTCCAGGACGATTTCCAAGGCGACCTATTATCGCGTGATATTGCCTGAATTGTTGCCGAGGATCAGTAAGCGTGTTGTGTATCTCGACGCGGATACCATCGTACAAGGGGACTTGGAGGAGCTTTGGAAGCAGCCTTTAAATGGGAACGTGGTCGGTGCGGTGCGTGACCAGGCTATTTATAGAATTCAGTGCGGCTTATCACGGCACAAAGAGTTAGGAATCCCTCCGGACCAACCCTATTTCAACGCCGGAGTCCTGATTGTTGACATCGAAAGATGGCGAGAGGAGCAAATCACGGAACGGTTCGTCCGCTACCAGCAGGCACATTCAAATAGCAACCGTTTTTGGGACCAAGATGGTCTGAATGCCGTGCTGTATGATCGCTGGTGCCAGCTTGACGCTCGATGGAATTTACAGACAGTTCTCGTCGATGGTACACGTGCTCGTCGTGACCCTGATCGTTGCGCCTATTTGAATGAATTGAGATCGCGTCTGGCGGAAATAACGATTACGGACCACATCATCCACTTCACGCAAGAAAGCAAGCCCTGGCATCCACGTTGTCTGCACCCGCATCGTGACCTATTCCGAAAACACCTCCAAAGATCCGGTTTTTTTAGTTCGCGACTTTCTTTAAAGTCTTGGTACATGAGGGAACAGATGTCCTGGGCCTACGGCAAGTGGCAATCTCGGTGGTAAGTCCGACAAACGTCTCTGAGGGAATTGCACATGAAATTGTATAGAATGATTCGAATGGCCGCGAAGGCCTACCAGCATCGTGAACGAGTGCGTAGCTTTCTACAGTTTTGCGAGACTACTGAGTCTGCCTTTGCGGGAACCGTGCGGCCTGAAGAGTTGGAGTTCCTAAATGACTTGGTCTTACTCGCCAATTCGATGGCGGAGCCCATCGTCGAGATCGGCACGCTCTTCGGTTTTACGACACAGCATCTGGCGCGATGGAAGTGCCCCGAAAAGACGCTGGTAACGGTAGACAATTACTCCTGGAACCCAGTCGGTTTTTCGGAGGCGGATCACCGGCACTTCACACAGCGGATCTTGTATTATCTGACAGAGACTTGCAATACGCAGGTTTTCGATGGAACCAGTCAAGAGTTTGCCAAGAGTTACAACGGACCAACACCGGCCATGGTTTTCATTGATGCGAGCGACGTTTACCGTCACGTGAAAGAGGACATCGATTGGGCGCGCCAGATGCAGATCCCGATCATT
>CAUJKL010000220.1 GCA_963204995.1 Planctomycetota bacterium
GCGTTCGGCAGAGATGACTCAGGACCGCGATGGAAGCTGGCGTGACTATCCATCATCCGCTCCTCGCCATTCCATCCAGCGCGGATGGTCCGGGCCGTAAAACAACTCACGCCAGGAACGACGACGGGTGTGAGATTCCACGACTCGATCACCATTCAAAGACGCCTGACCCCTTTGAGCTGTTCAGAACTCCCGATCCAGGAGCCGAGAACTCTGGGAGTCAGCGGATTCTCGACAAGGCAGCGGGAGAATAAGGTGATACCAAAATCCAATTCGTGGTCGTCTTGAATTCGTGGGGTCCGCCGGTTTGACCCCACGAATTCAAGGCGACCCCGAATTATGGTTCACGGTATTTTCCGCCGGATCAGGAGTTCTGAGACTGCCGCCTTCGACCACTCGGCCACCCATCCGATCACCTCAACCCGGTTTCGATGTGACCGACGTACACATTCGTTCCGTATTGAGCTCAAAGCCCGCCTTGATGAGCAGCGTCGGATCGTAAGCGCGAAGCTCGGAAGGTCGTCGTCGAACGCACGTCGCCAGTCGTTCCTTTGATTCCTACGGCGGGCGGTGACCTCGCAACGAGCTTTGATACGCGGATGCGACAAGTGCCACCGTACCATTTCGATCCATCGCCGCGTCGGTGCTGGATGACTACTTCAATTCGATCGTGTAGCGCCAGCGAGTCGTGCCAGTTGGGCCGATCGCAGCCGGCGCGATACGCGGGCCGAGGGGATCTTCTTGGATGGTCGCCACCGCTGGCCCGTCTCGGTCGCACCGAATGTGAAGGAGTCGGCCTTCGACGGCGATCGTGGCGTCGTGATCGCCATCCGTGTTAACTCCACCGGCCAGCAGCAAGTATCCGCTGCCAAGCTGCGCGGCCGTATCACGGGATTTGCAGGCCACATCGAACACGAACGCGGCTCGGTTGTTGACGGGCTCGACGCTGATCGACCAATGGCTCTTCCCCGCCATCCCCACCAACAACGCGACCTGAGTCGCGGGGCGCAACTCTTCCACGCTAAGTTGCTGTAGTGGCGGGCTAGGTGGCCAAACTTCGGTACTTGAACCCTCAACCGATTCGAACACAGGGATCAGGCGACCAGCGATCAATTTGCTGATCGTATGGCTATAGCGATCCTGACGCCACGAAAATCGAACTTGCAGTCCGACTCCCTCGGCGTTCGTCGCGTTTAACGAAACGGGCTCCCGAGCTTCCATCACGCTGTTCCTTCGCTACGAGCCATTGCTCGCTTATTGATCCTGGCTGACTCGCCAACGGAGAAACGCATCGAGGAAGTCCTGAATGTGCCCGTCAAGGACGTAGTGGAAGTTACCGGCGGTGTGGCCGGTGCGGGCGTCCTTCACTCGCTGATCCGGATGCAGGAAATAGTTGCGAATTTGCGAACCGAAGCCGACTCGAGCCTTCGTTTTGTATCGCGCATCTTCTTCAGCTTCGCGCTTCTCTTCTTCGAACCGGGCCAGCTTGGCTCGCAACATCTTCCAGGCGGTGGCGCGATTCTTGTGCTGGCTGCGTTCGTTCTGGCACTGGACGACGGTTCCCGTGGGTTCGTGCGTCAGCCGGATGGCGCTGTCGGTCTTGTTCACGTGCTGACCGCCCGCACCGCTGGCGCGAAAGGTGTCGACACGGACGTCTTCCTCGTCGATCTCGATTTCAAAATCATCGGCGATTTCAGGAGACACATCGACTGCCGCAAAGCTCGTTTGCCGCTTGCCTTCCGAATTGAAAGGACTGATTCGGACCAAGCGGTGAACGCCAGTCTCGCCCTTCAGATAGCCATAAGCCATCGGGCCGCGAATCGCGATCGTCGCGCTGTTGATGCCGGCTTCCTCGTTGTCATTACGGTCCATCAGCTCGACGACATAGTCGTTTTTCTGAGCCCACTGCATGTACATCCGCAACAGCATCTCCGCCCAGTCGTTGGCGTCGGTGCCTCCGTCACGAGCGTTGATGTTCATAATCGCACCCTTGGCATCGTGCGGCCCGCTGAGCAATGCCTTTAGTTCCAGGTCTTCGACCACCGCTTCGAGGCGTTCGATCTCGGCGGTAACTTCCGCGACCAACGACTCGTCTTCCTCTGCCATCTCGATGAGACCAACTAGATCGCCAGCCGCCGACAGCGCCGCGCCGATGGGTTTCATCAGCGAACGAAGCGACTTAAGTTCGCTAACCGCTTGCTGAGCCTTCTCTTGATTGTCCCAGAACCCCGGAGCTCCCATTTTGGCTTCGATCGCAGCGATCTGAGCGACTTTGGCGTCGTAGTCAAAGACTGTCTCGTAGATTCACGATCTGCTCCTGAATCGTTTCGGCTCGGTCTTTGAGTTCAGAGTCCATGCTCGGTCCTTCGTGGGGCTAGGTTACGACTAGCTTGCAATATACCGTTGTCGGATAAGAATCGGAACGGCCCGCGATCCAGCGTTTGAGCCTGCGCCCAAACAAACGCCAACGCGGTAGAATCGTATACCGCGATTCGGCGGAAACCGTTCCGCTCGCACCTTTCTGTATTCCCATTGGTGGCCGCCAACATGCCGAATAAACACACCGTTTCCGAACTATTCAATCTCTCCGGGCGAGTCGCCTTGATTACCGGTGCATCGGGTTATCTAGGCTCGGCGATGGCAAGTGCATTGGCGGAAGCCGGAGCGACGATCGCTTGTGCCAGCCGCGATCAAGAACGAGCGGATGCCGCGGCTCAAACGCTGCCTGCGGAACAAGGCCAGCGACACTTTGGGGTCGTGCTAGACCAGCTCGACGAGGGTTCAACCAATTCGGGATTTCAGTCTGTCATAGACCGGGTCGGCGCCGTTGATGTGTTGGTGAACAATGGCCAGCACGGCCCAGGCAACGACCTGACCGATGTGACGACCGAGCAGTTTAGGGCTCAGCTGGCGAATGCCGCCGCATACTTTCATCTTGCTCGACTCGTTCGTAATCACGCCGTCGAGCGAGCGGCTGCGGCCAACATTGTTATGATCGGCTCGATGTATGGGATCGTGGGCTCGTATCCTGACGCTTACGACGGAGTTTGTGCGGCGAGCCCAGTGGGGTATCACGCCTTGAAAGGTGGCGTGATTCATATGACTCGGCATTTGGCGGTCTATTGGGCTAAAGATCGTGTGCGTGTGAACTGCCTTTCGCCCGGAGCATTTCCGAATCCGGCCAAGGTGCCCGTTGGGCTGGTTGATCGCCTGACGCCGAAATGCCCGATGGCTCGCATGGGGCTCCCATACGAGTTGAAGGGAGCAATCGTCTTTCTGGCGAGCGATGCCAGCAGCTATATGACAGGGCAGAACGTGGTGATCGATGGCGGCTGGACCGCCTGGTAGCGGTCGTGCTGTATCCGACTTGGGCAATTCGTAAGTCTCGTGAAGAACGTCGGTTACCGTCAAACGCCGCTTGTTTTTGACGCCGGCCGTCGCGGTCTTGGTCTCCCAACAAATCTGCTGGGGTGCCTGTTGACTGCCTGTGCGACAGTGAATACCCTGGTATGCTCATCGCTAATTCTGCGACAACGCTCTATTCGCGTTTCTTATTTAGATTTTGACGCATGCATCTCAAGTCACTCAAGGTTTTCTGCGATGTCGTTGGGCGGCGCTCGTTTTCGCGAGCGGCGGACGAGAATGGTATCTCGCAGTCGGGTGCCAGTCAGATGGTGCTGCATTTGGAAGAGGACTTAGGCGTTAAGCTGATCGATCGCTCGAAACGCCCGTTCGTGCTCACTCCGGAAGGCCAAGTGTATTACGACGGTTGTCGGCGGCTTGTCCAAAAATTCAATGCACTCGAAGAAGAAGTGAAGACGCTACACGAGGAAGTGGCGGGGCGAGTGAGCGTGGCATCCATCTACTCGGTCGGGCTGAGCCATATGAGCCGGTTCGTTCAGGACTTCATGCGTCAACATCCGAAGGCCAACGTGCGGCTCCAGTACCAACATCCGGATCGGGTCTATGAGCTGGTTCGCAACGACGGCGTCGACATTGGGCTCGTCAGTTACCCGCGCGACTCACGCACCGTGCGAGCCATCCCTTGGCGTGACGAACCGATGGTGTTTGTCTGCGCGCCCGAGCATCCTCTGGCGGAGCATTCGACCATCGCATTGCAACAACTGGATGGCGAAGCGTTTATCGGCTTCGACGAAAATCTGCGTATCCGCATCGAACTTGACAAAGCTCTGGTCTCGCATGGCGTGAGCGTCCGCAACGTCATGGATTTCGACAATACTGAAACGATCAAACGGGCCATTGAGATTAATGCGGGAGTCAGCTTACTGCCCGAACCGACCGTGGCACGGGAGGTGGCGGCAGGGACACTCGTCGCGCGTCCGTTGGGTGACATCAGTTTGGTGCGTCCGCTCGGTATCATTTGCCGGCGCGGTGCTGAACTCGGAAAAACCGCCAAGCGATTCAAACAGCTGTTGCGGAATTATCAATCCGCACATAACAGCGACTTCGAATGTGAAACACCCTCGACGACGAACTCAGCAAGTGCTGATGGAGAGTCGTTCGAAGAGCAAGAAGAAACGGTAGAAAGATGACAGTGTTGAATCAATTCGGTTATCCCGAGAAGCAAGGTCTGTACGATCCGGCCTTCGAGCATGACAGCTGCGGCGTTGGGTTCGTGGCACATATCAAGGGCCAGCGCAGCCATCAGATCGTTCAAGATGCGTACGTCGTGCTCAAGAATATGGAGCATCGCGGTGCCTGCGGCTGCGAATCGAACACCGGCGACGGTGCCGGCATCATGACGGCTCTGCCGTACGAGTTCTTCGCCAAAGTTGCCAAGGACGATTTGAAAGCCGATCTGCCCGAGCCCGGAAAGTTTGGCGCTGGCATCGTATTTCTGCCGCAGGATACAACCGAACGGTTGCAGTGCAAACGTGTTGTCGAGCAAATCATCGTCGAGCAAGGCCAAAGACTAGTCGGCTGGCGCAAAGTCCCCACCGAGCGAGATGCAGCGGACATTGGCCCCGCGGCTCGCCGCTGCGAACCTCACATGGAGCAACTGATAATCGCTGCCGCAGACGGCGTGGAAGGCGACGCATTCGAACGGCAACTGTATTTGATTCGCAAGCGGGCGAGTCGTGTATTGCGCGAGGACACGTCGCTCACGCAGCGCAAGATTTTCTACGTGTGCAGCCTTTCGACCAACGTCATCATCTACAAAGGGATGTTACGGACGCTGCAATTGATGGCGTATTTTCCGGACCTGCGCGACACCGACTACACAACTCATCTCGCCATGGTTCATTCGCGGTTCTCGACCAATACGTTCCCGAGTTGGGATCGCGCTCAGCCGCTCCGCTTCATGTCACACAACGGCGAGATCAACACGCTGCGCGGCAATATGAACTGGATGCGAGCCCGCGAAGGCGTGATGAAGAGCAAGCTGTTCGGCGACAAGCTCGAAAGCTGTTTTCCGGTGATGGAGCCTGATTGTTCCGACTCGGGCGGGTTCGACAACGCTCTCGAGTTCCTGTTGATGTCGGGCCGCTCGCTGCAAGAAGCCGTCATGATGATGATTCCCGAGGCGTGGCAGAAACACGATACGATGTCGGAAAGCAAGCGTGCGTTCTACGAATACCATTCGTGCTTGATGGAGCCCTGGGACGGTCCCGCATCGGTCGTCTTTAGCGATGGCAAGTACATTGGTGCCGTACTGGATCGCAATGGTTTGCGGCCAAGTCGTTACTACATCACGCATGACGACCGCGTGCTTATGGCCAGCGAAGTCGGCGTGTTGCCGATCGAACCTTCTAATGTAAAGGAGAAGGGGCGACTGCAACCTGGCAAGATGTTCCTTGTTGATTTCGAGCAAGGCAAGCTGATCTCGGACGACGATCTCAAGACCGAATTCTCCGCCCGCCGGCCTTACGCCAAGTGGCTGCGGGAGCAACGGATTCAACTGACCGATTTGCGTCCCAATAAAGAGCCGCATGGCTTCACACCCGAAACGCTTCGCCCGCGCATGCAGGCGTTTGGCTATACGCTGGAGACGATGCACTTCCTGCTACAACCGATGATTCGCGAGAAGCGCGACCCGGTCGGTTCGATGGGGAACGATTCCGCCCTGGCTTGCCTCAGCGATCAGCCGCGGATGTTGTACGACTATTTTCGGCAGCTGTTCGCCCAGGTGACAAATCCGGCGATCGATTCGATCCGCGAAGAGATCATCATGTCGCTGGAATGTTATATCGGTCCCGAGCACAACCTGCTCGAAACGAACAAAGAGCATGCCCGTCGCTTGCTGATCTCGCATCCGATTTTGACCAACGAAGAACTCGGCGCGATCAAGCACATGAAGTATCGCGGCTGGAAAGCGAAGACGATCGACATTACGTTCCCGCGCGCGGACGGTGAAGCAGGAATGTTGGCGGCCTTGGATCGGATCTGTGCCGAGGCGGAGAAGGCCATCAAGGACGGCTTCAGTCTCGTGGTTCTGTCCGATCGAGCGATCAGTCACGATCGCGTCCCGCTCAGCACACTGCTGGCGTCGGCTGGTGTGCATCACCACTTGGTTCGCGAAGCCAAACGGACCCGGATCGGCATCGTGCTCGAAACCGGCGAAGCCCGAGAGGTTCATCACCATTGCTTACTAGTCGGCTATGGTGCGGATGCAATCAATCCCTATCTGGCATTCGAGGCCTTATGGCAAGCACGCATCGAAGGCCGGCTCGATCCGTACGAGTTCAGCGACGACGAAAAGGTCGTGAATGCCTATCGTAAAGCCGTGGCCAAAGGCATTTTGAAAGTCATGGGCAAGATGGGAATCTCGACGTTGCAGTCGTACAAAGGTGCCCAGATTTTCGAAGCCGTTGGCCTGAACGACGAGGTGATCGATCGCTGCTTCACGAACACCGCAAGCCGCGTGCAGGGAGTGAACTTCAAAGTGTTGGCGACGGAGACACTGCGACGCCACGCACTGGGTTACCCGGAACGCCAGGCAGACACCTTATCTTCGCTGCCGAATCCCGGTGAGTTTCATTGGCGCGCGGAAGGCGAAAAGCATGGCTGGGAGCCGAACGTCATCGCAGATCTGCAAGTTGCAGCTCGCAATAACGACGAAGATGCTTACTGGCGATTTGCGAAACAGATCAATGATGAGAATCGCCGCCGGTACACGCTTCGCGGTCTGCTTCGATTCAAGGAAGGCGTCAATGGCGGCCCGATCCCACTCGAAGAGGTCGAACCGGCCAGCGAGATCGTCAAGCGATTCTGTACTGGAGCGATGAGTTTCGGCTCGATCTCCGCCGAAGCCCACGAGACCTTGGCGATTTCGATGAATCGGCTCGGCGGTAAGAGCAACACGGGCGAAGGCGGCGAAGATTCGGTTCGCTTCAAACCGCTCCCTAACGGCGATTCCAAGCGCTCGGCGATCAAGCAAGTCGCGTCAGGTCGATTCGGAGTGACCGCCTGGTATTTGACCAACGCTGACGAATTGCAAATTAAAATCTCGCAGGGTGCCAAGCCTGGTGAAGGCGGTGAACTGCCCGGCCACAAGGTCGACGACAACATCGCGCGCATTCGCCATTCGACACCCGGCGTCGGACTGATCAGCCCGCCGCCGCATCACGATATCTATTCGATCGAAGATTTGGCACAGCTGATTCACGATCTGAAGAACGCCAATCCCGATGCTCGTGTGAGCGTCAAGCTCGTCTCGGAAGTCGGCGTCGGTACCGTGGCCGCTGGCGTCGCGAAGGCACACGCCGATCACATTCTGATCTCGGGCGACACGGGCGGGACAGGTGCTTCGCCTTTGACCAGCATCAAGCATGCGGGCCTGCCTTGGGAACTGGGTATCGCGGAGACACACCAGACGCTGGTGATGAACGATCTGCGGAGCCGCGTGGTGCTGCAAACCGATGGCGGCATAAAGACGGGACGCGACGTCGTGATCGGACTCTTGCTGGGAGCGGAAGAGATTGGGTTTTCGACCGCCCCGCTTATCACACTGGGTTGCATCATGATGCGGAAGTGTCATTTGAACACCTGCCCGGTCGGCATTGCGACGCAAGATCCGATCCTTCGTAAGAAGTTCATGGGCAAGCCGGAACACGTCGTCAACTATTTGTTCATGGTGGCCGAAGACGCGCGTCGAGTTATGGCGCAGCTTGGTTTCCGCACCGTGGACGAACTGGTGGGGCGCGCAGACGTTCTCGAAATGAGCGCTGCGATCGACCATTGGAAGGCCGACGGCATCGACCTGACGCCGATTCTGACGCCCGCCAAAAAGCCCCGTGAAGATGTCGAAACCCGCTGCACGATCAAGCAGGACCACGGTTTGGAGTTTGCGCTCGACAATACGAACCTACTCAACATGTGTGCCCCCGCCATCAACAACGGCGATAAGGTTCACATCGAGTTGCCGATCATCAACACGAACCGCACCGTCGGTACGATCTTGAGTCACAATCTCGTAAAGAAGTGGGGCGAAGATGGACTCGCGGACGATACGATTCATATCAAGTTCAATGGCTCGGCCGGACAGAGCTTCGGTGCCTGGTTGGCTCGCGGGATCACACTGGAACTCGAAGGCGATGCCAACGACTACGTCGGCAAAGGCTTGTCGGGTGGTCGCATCGCTATCTATCCACCCAAGGAAAGCGGCTTCGCGCCGGAAGACAACATTATCGTCGGCAACGTCTGTTTGTACGGCGCAACCAGCGGTCGCGCCTTTTTCCGTGGGCGGGCTGCCGAGCGATTTTGTGTGCGTAACAGCGGTGCTTGGGCGGTGGTCGAAGGCGTTGGCGATCATGGTTGCGAATACATGACCGGCGGGCGTGCGATCATCCTCGGGCCAACGGGTCGTAACTTTGCCGCGGGCATGTCGGGAGGCATGGCCTACGTGTGGGCTCCCGATCGCGACGCGTTCCGCTTGAATTGCAACTTGGCGCTGGTTGATCTCGAAGATGTGAGGTCGGACGACGACGTCGGCGAGTTGCTGGAAATGATCGAGGAGCATCACAAGTTCACGGGCTCGACGGTCGCGGGCAAGATGCTCGCTCGTTGGCCTGACGTCTTGGAAGAGTTTGTAAAAGTCATGCCGCTGGACTATCGACGTGTGTCGATGGAGCGAAAGTCACACGACGAAGAGCAAGAATCGACCGTCCGCGCGGAAGGCCCCAACGATTAACCCGTAGACCGGAATTTATTCCGGCATGATGAATCAGTAGACCGGAATTCATTCCGGCAACTCGAATTAGTAGTCCGGAATTCATTCCGGCAATTGAACGCAGCTCCAGCCGCAATTCGGCTCGACTGGCGAGTCGAATTGGCGGAATGAATTCCGTCCTACTCCTAGGCAAGAAAGAAGAAGATGGGAAAGCCAACAGGATTCAAAGAACATCCCCGCAAAGCCGTTCCCTATCGCGGGCCGCTGGTGCGCATCAAGGACTTCGGCGAGATCTCTACCGAGGGCGACGAGGATCATTTGCGAACGCAGGGCTCTCGCTGCATGGACTGCGGCGTGCCGTTTTGCCAGTCGAGCAGCGGTTGTCCGATCGACAACCTGATTCCCGAATGGAACGACTTGATCTACACCGGTCGTTGGCGCGACGCGCTGGACCGACTGCACAAGACCAATAACTTTCCCGAGTTCACCGGTCGCGCCTGCCCCGCTCCGTGCGAAGGCGCGTGTGTGCTAGGCATCATCGACCCGCCGGTCACCATCAAGAATATCGAAAACGCGATCATCGATCGTGGCTTTGCCGAAGGCTGGGTCCGCCCGCAACCTCCCCAAACGCGTACCGGCAAGAAAGTGGCGATCGTCGGCTCCGGCCCGGCCGGTTTGGCGGCTGCCGATCAACTGAACAAGGTCGGTCACACCGTCACGGTGTACGAACGAGCCGACCGGATTGGTGGGTTGCTGATGTACGGCATTCCGAACATGAAGCTCGACAAAGGCGTGGTCGAGCGACGGTTAAACCTGCTTCGTGAAGAGGGTGTCAAGTTTGTCACCAATGCTCACGTTGGCAAGAAGGAACAGTTTCCTTCGGGGCACATGACTCAGATTATGGAAGAGCGAGGCTGCCCGACCAAATTCATCGATCCCAACAAGCTCCTTGAGGAACACGACGCGGTACTGCTGGCCACCGGTGCGACGAAACCTCGTGACTTGCCGATCGCAGGCCGCGAGTTGAAAGGCATTCATCTCGCGATGGACTTTCTGACTCGCAACACGAAAAGCCTGCTCGACTCGGAACTAGCCGACAAGACGTACATCTCCGCGAAGGGAAAGCGAGTTGTTGTGATAGGCGGCGGTGATACGGGAGCCGACTGTATCGGCACTTCGATTCGTCACGGCTGCAATGGCGTAGTCAACTTCGAGTTGCTCGACATGCCGCCCGTCGAGCGAGCGGCGAACAATCCTTGGCCGCAATGGCCGCGCGTCTTTCGTGTGGACTATTCGCACGCCGAAGCCGAAAGGAAGTTCGGCGCGGATCCCCGCACTTATGCGATCTTGTCGAAGGAGTTCATCGACGATGGCAACGGCAACGTGGCCGGAATCAAGACCGTTCGCATCGACTGGTCGAAGCCCGGCGAGAAAGCTCCCTTCACCGAAGTGCCCGGCAGCGAAGAGGTCTTCGAATGCGATCTCGTGTTCCTGTCGATGGGATTTCTTGGTCCCGAACAAACCGTCTCGGACATGCTCGGCTTGGCATACGACCCACGGAGCAACTTTAAAGCGGAGCATGGCCAGTTCACGACGAACGTCGACAAAGTCTTCGCCGCCGGCGATTGCCGCCGCGGCCAATCGCTAGTCGTCTGGGCCATCAACGAAGGCCGAGGAGCCGCTCGCGCGATCGACAAGTTTCTCATGGGGCACAGCAATTTGCCTGCACCGGGTTAGATGTACGTCAGCCTTTCCAGGCTGACGGTCAGGCTAGAAAGCCTGACGTACTTCATTCGCGACGAAACGCGCGAACATTGAGTTTGGTCTGATGTTCGTCGGGCGGATAAACAAGGTCGGACTGGTCCAGCTACTGCGTTTAAACTGGACCTGTCCCGAATGGCATTAACTTAACCGTAACACCAATATAGTTGACTTGACGCCCTTCGACTTCGCCCCAATCTGAACTTCCAACAGCGCACGCAGATCATCATCGACGATTCCGTTCACCGAATCAAAACTCCAAGGTGTAATGCTGCTGAGTGACCGACGCGAAGGGTATGCGTAAGACGATCGGGATGCGCGTCGATGGCTTGATTGACGGCTTCGTCAAAGGTATCGCCCAGAAAGAACTGGCCAGACTGCGGCTCGATGCACACGAATCGTCCGTGATCGGTCGATTCGAGGCGCTCTCGGAGTTGATCTTGGTAAATCTGCTTCGCCCTTTCGGCAACCAGCTTCGCCTTGTCCGATAACATCGCTATCTCCTTCGTTGCGTGAACGCTGTTGTCATTCTACCCTTAACGCTGGCGATCAACACCCGCTGACTTGCGCTCGCTCCCCCAGCTACTCACTCGGCAGCGTGACCTTCGTTCTGCACGTTCCGCAAAACGCGATACCGTCCACGACGCCAACCGCAGTACCGCAATGCGGACACGCCGGAGCCTGCGACTTCTTACTTTTCATCAAAATCTCCAAGTCCTTCCGTCCCCGAATCACTCGCTCCAATCCTCCGAGAAATCGCATTCCGAACACAGCACTGAAAATCCCGCGCATGTCACACCTCGCAGTCGCACAGAAACTGATTGGAAACAGCGTCCTTCGTCTGATGACTACCCCGCTGAGAAAGAAGAGCCGTCATCAGCACCCGTACAAATGATACAAGACTCGCCAGTGGAATGCCAGCAGTTTGCTGTCGGTTATGCCAACTTTGTGCAAGTCGCGAGCTATTACGATCAGGCGTTCTGATGGAGCTTTTTTGACGGATTGAGTCAGGTGTGTCGAAGAAATACTGAGAAGGAGATCGAATCGCCGACGGAGCGGCATCGGGCACTGTTTCTTCCAGAAAGGCGAAGCCGATGTATACGTTGCCGCAAGATCCCGCAGTGATTCTCGTTATCGACGGAGATCCATTGACGCTCACGGGCGTGGCCGCCGTGCTGGACATGGCGGGCTATGAATGCCACTGTGCCCGCGATGCCGAAGCCGCCGCCAAGGCCGCACGCACGCTGCCCATCGACTTGATCATCTGCGATGTGAATCTGGAAGGCGAAAGTGGACTCGAACTTGTCCAAGAACTCCGCGACTCACACGGCCAAGGGGATGTGCCAGTGTTGTTCGTCTCCAGTGCCCAGATGCCCGACATCATCCGCCGCACCCATGATGCCGGCGGCACGTACTACCTCCGCAAGCCGTTCGATCCCGATGTACTCATCGAGTTGGTCGGCAAAGCCTTGTGGATGCCGCACCTTGTTAAATCACGCTTCGAGCGCCACGAACCAGCCGCCCGCTCGGCGACACCGCGTCCGTCCGGATTGCATCGCCAACGTAGCGACTCGCGGGCGGCCGAGTTTCGAGATTAAGCTCGTAAATGACTTCCCCGATCGTTCCTGGTTTTACACCAATTAGGATCGTCCAGGAAGTAACTTCATGGAACGAGGTGGCTGGGGCTGAGTCCGCGAAGCCCCGGCTTACCATGAACTCCAATCAGCCGTGGCGTCGCAGACTCCGCCACAGCCACCCGCCCTCGGAATACCGCGAAACAAGGAAATTATTTCGTGAGTGTTGCGGCGTGAGGCGTTTGTGCCGCCGCTTGTTCGGGTGCCGTCTCAGCCGGTACGTCCTTCGTATCAACAGTTGGCGAAGCGTCGTTCGACGCGGGTTCGCTGCTTGGTGTTTCACTGCTTGATTCGAGAGGCGGTCGTTGTCGACGTCCTTCGCCTTCGCCAGCTGTGCCGCGCTCACCACCGTCCCCACCCAGACCACCGCGTCCTCCACGTCCACCGAATTGGCTCATCCGAGCGACAAGCTCTTCCTTCGAAACCGAGCCATCGCCGTCGGTGTCAATGGCCGCTAGGTTCTGACGCATCCGATCAGAGATCTCCTCGCCGGTCAGCTTGCCATCTCCGTCGGCATCGCGTTCGGCGAACATGGCTTCCGGGTTAAAGCCGCCTCCACCGCCTGGGCCTCCACCGGGTCCGCCACCTCCTGGCCCACCACCCGCACCCGGTCCGCTGCCGCCAGGAGCTTCCATGCCTGCCTCAGCGACGTCGTCCGAAGCACCAGCGTCTGGCCCCGCGACAGAGGGTTTCACTGCGAGTTCTTCCTGATCCAAATCAAACTTAAAGTGCGTAACAAAGGCAAGCTCCGCCCCATCTTTGCGGTAGACGGCGTAATAGTCGTGCGTCTTCAGGCCGATCCCTGGTGCTTCGTCGCCGCTGAGCCCGCGAAACGCGATCGGCATCCCGGCACTCCAACGGTAAGCCTCGATCGTGAATCCTTCGGCGAGAAATGTTTCGCTGGGACTTCGACGGAGCGCGCTTTGCACGTCGACGTTGGTCATCCGGCGATGTTCCGCAGCACTGTTGATCTCGTCGTTCATGATGCTGACTTGTTCATAGGCTTTTTCGACCGCAGGACGTGCGACCTTGTAGTCGTACCAGAGAGCAAATAGCGCGAGTGCCAACAATCCAATCAAGACGCACAGTCGCCGCGTGCTGCCATTCCTCTCTTGTGAGTCAGCGTCTTGGCTGGACTGTTGTCGATTGCTCGGGTCGTCGTGTGTTGTCATGGAACCACCTCGAATTTGGGAATGAGAGACGATGAACGTTTGGTCGGGACCGCCAGTGAACTGGATCGGCAGTCTACTCCTCCCGCTTCGCCGCTGCCAGTATCAAATTGGTTAGAGAATCCCAAATTGTTCATACGCTTCGGTGGCTCGCATGCCCGCACGAATCGCATCGCGTACTTGATTCTCTTGGTGGACCTTATCCCAAGCACGTTGGATCGCCTCGGTTTCGACCTCGCGCGGTACGACGACAACACCGTCGAGGTCGGCAAAGACAAGGTCGCCGGGACAGAAGCGAACTCCCGCTATTTCGACGGGGATGCCGAATTCAATGACGCGTTGCCGATTCTGGCTATCGTAAGGGCTGGCACCACGCGCAAACACTGGGAAATCCATTTCGCGGATCTTGGCGATGTCCCGAACAGCACCGTCGATAATTACTCCGACACAACCCGCATTGCGCGAGGCCGTCGAAAGCAACTCGCCCCAGAGCGCCGAATGCATCGAGCCATTCGCCGCGCAGATCATAACATCATCCGGCTGACAACTATCGACGGCCTTCAACTCCAATTCATAAGGATTCGCGATTTCGTGATACATGTCCGTCCACAGCGTCGTCATGCAGCGACCCACTAGCAGCGAATCACTCGCACGCGGCGATAACGACACTCGCGGCGACTGGTTCCGTAAGCCGAGTGAATCGAGCGCGTCGCAGACAACGGCGGAGTAGAGCGATGCACGCATCATTGCAATCGTGATTTCGTTCGCCATGTCATCGATCCTTGTCATTTGAAGATTGCGGTCCGTAAACGGAGCCGTCGAGAAGTAATAGGTTACATCAACGCGCAGCTGCATACACGAAGCCGGCAAAGTTAGCCTGACTAACGAAATAGACTTTCGCGAACGCGAACGTGACGGGGTCGGGAGTCTTTTTCGGGTGAAGGAGTTTGGTGGTTACGAAGTGGCCTGGCCGAAAAAGACTCCCGACCCCGTCACCGCCGACCGAGAAATAATCGAATCGGCAGTGATGTTATTCTCGCGACAAGATAATCGCGGCCGCTTGCCCAGGACCGGCTTGACTGAGGATTATGGCGACCGGTTTCGCACCCACGAGCGATTCGCCGTGAATGACATTGACCGGGCAGGTAGGATCTGGGGTTTCGTAGTTCAAGGTGCGAGGGACTTCGCCATGCTGGAGCGCTAGCACGCTGGCCACTGTCTCGACCGCGCCGCATCCAGCACCGAGGTTCCCGAAATAGCTCTTGAGCGCCGTCACGGGAACGTCGCCCAAACAGTTGCGAATCGCCTGTGCTTCGAGCGGGTCATCGTGAATCGTTGAAAGGCCGTGAGCGCTGACGTGCCCTATCCGATCAGCTTCCACACCAGCATCCGCCAGACAGTTCTCGATCGACCGACGAATTGCAATTCCGGTTGCGGGTTTTGGTGTCAAGCGAGACTCAAAGCCATCACCTACTCCGCGAACTGTCGCTAAAACGGTAGCCCCGCGCCGTTCCGCATGCTCGCGCCGCTCCATCACGAGAGCCCCCGCACCATCGCCATTCACCATTCCGTCGCGATCTGCATCGAACGGGCGAGACGCCGCCGCCGGATCGTGTTCTCGATGCGAAAGGTTTGCGTCGCCGCGATACTGCAATTGGGTCAAGTTAAGCCGTGCTCCAAAACCACCGACGATCATCACGTCAGCGTGGCCGCGACGGATGATATGCAGCGCCTCGGCAATCGCCAGCAGGCTCGATACGTCACCATGGGTAATCGAATTGTTCGGTCCTCGCGCGTCGTAGGCGATACCGATGTGGCAAGCGGCCATGTTCGGTAGAAACTTCAACATCCACAATGGAAAGTTCTTTCGCATGGCCTGCTCTGGCCACAAGCCCGGGTCGATCTTGCCTTCCACTTTGCAATGCTGATAGACATCCACCAACTCTTCCGGCGGCCCGTAAGACATCTCCGAACCAAAGACGACGCCAAAGCGATCGGGCTCAACGGTGCCAGCGGTAATGCCTGCCATTTGAGCGGCCATCGCCGCCGCGGAAAAGGCGATTTGAATTTCACTCGACATCACCTTCAGGCTCTTCCGTGGCGTGACGTATTGCTTCGCGTCGAAGCCTATGATTTCTCCGCCGAATCGAACCGGCATCTCGGTCCCTTGCAGCACCGAGTATGGCTTCACACCGCTGGCTCCCTCGCGGAGCGACTTCCAGAAGGGTTCGACGCCAATCCCGATCGGGCTGACGACACCGATTCCGGTGATGACGATTTGTGGGGCTTCGGGCATAGGATTCTAATAGGCAGATTGTTGGCTAAGCGGCGAGAGTAACGGTTGCTATATCCTTCTATCGGACGCTGCGACTGATTTTCACCCGAGAAAAGCGATCGGCGAGTTAGGCGTTCTCCGGCCATTCGGAATTCGGGCCGCAATCGTACAATCGGTAGGTCTTTGTCAACTTCGCGCCGCCTCGCTGCAGTGATTTGTAAGACAGGTGGTTACTCTCCAAAACCCAAGAGAATTCAACCTCTTCGACACCCCACGAGATTATTTCAGGAACCAATCGGGACAAGATCACAACACCCAGGCCCCACTTCTGGTATTCGGGAACAACGTTTGTACTGATTATTCGGATGTTTTTGATTGCTCTCCGATTCCAGAATAAACGCACAAAACCAAACGGGAAGAGCCGTCCGTCAATCTTCTTGATCCGTGGAGTGTAATCGAGCAACGCAAAGGCGGTCGCGACAGGCTGGCCGTCAACCTCCGCGATGCTGGTCATCTCGGGAGCAATCAAGTGCTTCATCGAAGCGGCCATGTGATCGACTTCGCCTTCCGAGAGTGGAGTGAAGCCCCAGGTGCCGACCAGCGACGAGTTGTAAATCGCGAGAAAGGCGCGAACATCTCGAACAAAGTGCTTTGTATCCAGACGACGCAGGGTGACCTTGAACCGCCGCGTGGCTTCTTCGACGACAAACTGCAACTTCTTGTCCAGCGTCTCGAGCATACTGGCATGTCCCCAAAACGCATACATGTCTTGCGTCTTGCGAAAGCCACAGGCCTCGATCAATTTCGCATAATAGGGTGGGTTATAGGTCATCATGAACTGGGGCGAGCTATCGAAGCCCTCGATCAAGAGCCCAATTTCGTAGTTCATCGAAGGATTCATCGGCCCGCGAATATCGTGAATGTCCTTCTCCGCGAGCCAGCCCTTGGCCGCATCGAACAGTCCAGTCGCCACTTCCTGATCATCGATCGACTCGAAGAAGCCGAAGAAGCCG
>CAUJKL010000221.1 GCA_963204995.1 Planctomycetota bacterium
CCGACGCGCGCAGCTCCGTCGCCGCCTGGACGATGGCCGAGTCGATGCCGCCGAAGCGGACAATCGAGCGGACGACCGTTTCGACGCGATCCGGGGCGGGGAAGCGGGAACGCAGCCGGTCGAGGTCGGCCGTCGCCTCCGCAATCTCTTCGGAACTTGGCAGTCTTGAAAATGCCGCCAAGTACATCGCCTTGATGCGAGCCTCCGTGGTCTGCTCATCCGCGATGACGCGTTTCGCCCACAGCTTCGCTTGCTCGACAACAAACGGATCGTTCATCAAGATCAACGCTTGTGCTGGAACATTCGAGACATTTCGCTGTCCGACTGTACTGAATGGAATTGGCGAATCGAAGGCGAGCATCATGGGCGACAGAAAATTTCTTCGGACTTCGATGTACAAGCTGCGGCGTCCGTTGCCGTCCATCGGCCCACTCTCCCTCGGACGTCCGCGGCCCTGCATGAAGGATGTGACATGGATGGGAACACTGGGTCCGAATGCAACTGGATCGAGGCGTCCCGAGATGGCTAGGATCGAATCACGAATCGCCTCGCCTTGCAGCCGACGGATACGAGCTCGATGCAGGAGCAAATTCTGCGGGTCGCGAGCAGCGCCCGTTTCGTCGGGAGTACTCGCCATTTGATACGTGCTGCTCTGCATGATCTGCTTCAACATGCGTTTGATCGACCAACCCTCTCGCATGAACTCGGCAGCCAAGTGGTCAAGCAATTCGGGATGAGTCGGCGGTTGCCCAAGTACACCAAAATTGTCTGTTGAAGCAACGATCCCCCGCCCCGTGAGATGATGCCACAACCGATTGACCATCACGCGTGCCGTCAGCGGATTCGAAGGGTCGACGATCTGTTGAGCCAGTTGTAACCGACCACTGCCACTGCCAAGTTCGACCGGCTCACGCACTAATGCCGCGAGCATTTGCCGAGGTGCTTCTTTACCAAGCGTGCGTTGATTGCCGCGTACATAGATTCGCTGGTTCTCCGCAGTCCCATCCGTCAGGCAGAGGACTCGCTCGGCAGCCGACAGATTGATGTGTTGCATCGCGTCGTGCGTCACCGCAAGCTGTTCGGTGGCTTTCGAGTTGACAGGCAGCAGATCGTTGCTGGCCACCCAGTTCCATAGCGACGGCGATTCGTGAGCCGACCTGACGGACTGCCAGGCAGAGCCAAACGCTTGCGCTACCTCTTCTATCGAGTTAGTTTCCACGGAGAGAACTTTCGTGGTGACCGAATCGAATGGCTCCGCTGGCGGGCCTTCGTTGGAGAAACGGATTTCGTCGATCTCGACAGCGCCATCGCCATAGTCCAGAATTTCGATGTACCCACGATGGCCAAGATATCGCCCAACATCTTCTGCTTGGCGATGCCAAGTGAACTTGTCGGGCGAGTTGACGTCAAAAGTAAAACCCTTAAACAGCAACGCGCTGTTCGTGTCCATGAAGTACCCGTCGAGAACCAGTCGAATCTTTACGCCTTGGCCTTTGATCCGATAATAGATGTTGGGATGTTCGAGCGTGAACGTCGGCGAACGCAGTGTACCTTGCAAACCACGAGCAATTCGCCCGCTGTTTGCTGTCCCCGGTCGCAGCAGCGATGCACTCGCTTGCGTCGCGTCCCATTCGCCTTGTTCGGTGGATCCTTCGCCGAAAGCTTCTCCTGTGACGAACCAACCATCAAAGTTATCGAAGTTTGACAGAAGCGGATACTGCGTGGACAAGTCAGCCGCCGATGCCGTTTCCGATTTCAGCGTTGACTTGGTTTTGTTGAACGCATTCGCGTCCGCCGTGCCTGCCAGCTGATGCCAGGCAAACAACGGATGCGACCGCTCCTTGAGATCCACGTGGGACAGAGCCGCTACCCAGCGAGCCAATCGTGCCGCGTCTACATTGAACTCGGCGGCAACATCATCGCACGAGGCGAGCCCTGTCGCCGTCGTTCGGCTGAACACGATGTGATCGATGCCGATATTGCCCCACCCGCCTTTGACCTTATCGACAATTTGGAGTCTAGCCTGCTGGCCAATGAATTCTTTGACATCGAATTCAGCAGGACGCATCTTGTTTTCGTTGTACCCGGTCTGAGACCGGACCACCGCGCCGTCGACAATCAGATCGACGCACGTCTCGCCCTTGTGATTTCCACCGCCGACTAAGAACTTAATCAACGGGCGTTCGATGGTGAAGGCTTGGCTCGTTAGTGTTCCCGTGTGCCGATCACCGCGCCCGACAACCTCGTTGTCTCGCATGTTATGCGAATTGACCCAACGACTTCCTCTCGCCCCGACGTCGCCTTGATAGCTGGGCGTCGTCTCCTTGGATTGCGGGCCAGACCCGAACGCCGTACCCGATGCCGTCCAACCTACATAGGTTTCCGACTCGAAGTCCTCAAAGACAATGTCATCAGACGGACTTGAGGCCGCTTTATCTGTCGAGCCGCGACGCAGTGCTTCACGTGCGGCGAGTAAATACCGGGCGAAGATCTCGCCGGAAGCATCGTCGTTGGCGTAAGCTTCTCGAACGACTGCATCGCCTTGTCGCTTGAGCGTCTTCAATTGTGCGACGGAGGCAGCGATCCTGCCGTCGCGATCAAGCAACGCCTCGTCGCGACGCGAGCTTTGCAAGAAGCCGGCGAGCGCGTAATAGTCCTGCGTCGAGATGGCATCGAACTTGTGGTCGTGGCAGCGTGCACAGGCAACGGTCAAGCCCAGAAACGTCTTGCTGAAGACATCGATCTGATTGTCGATTCGACCGGCCTCGTCGCCCAGCACGTCCACCGGTGCGTGAGTCGCCTCGCCCAGCCACCAAGAACTGGTGGCGATGACGGATTCGTTGTATCCATCCGTCGGATGCAAACGCGGCGGGTGCAGCAAGTCGCCCGCCACGTGTTCCATGACGAAACGATCGTAAGGCACATCGGCGTTGAAGGCACGAATCAGGTAGTCGCGGTATTTGTACGCGTGAGGAATTGGATAGTCGAATTCGTGGCCATACGTCTCGGCATATCGCATCAGATCCATCCAATGTCGCGCCCAACGCTCGCCAAAGTGTGGCGAGTCGAGCAGATGATCGATCACTGCCTCGAAAGCTCTCGGCGATTCATCGAGCAAGAACGCATCCACTTCGGCAGGTGCAGGCGGCAGGCCGATCAGATCGAAGTAGGCTCGTCGAATGAGCGTACGCCTGTCTGCTGGCGCAGCGGGCTTTAATCCCGCTTCTTCCAGTTTCGCGAGAATGAAGTTGTCTAGCGATTGCTGTGGCCAGTTTTGCAACTGCACGGATGGCGGCGACTGGTCGCGGACGGGTTGCCAGCACCAATGAACCGCCCTACGCTCCCCCAAGTCAAAGACCTTGAGATGATCTGCCGCCGCAACTTCTTCCTGTGGCCAAGGCGCTCCCATCGCGACCCACATCGTCAGCACCGCGATTTCATTCGCAGGCAGCTTGGATTTCGGTGGCATCTCGTAGACTTCACCGTAATTGATGGCGTCGATCAACAAACTCTCTTCGGGTTTGCTGGGTACGATGGCTGGACCAGTATCACCACCGGCGATCGCAGCGTGACGCGAATCGAGCCGCAATCCACCTTCGAGCTTCTCCGACTTCGCGCTATGGCATTCGTAGCAGCGGCTCACCAACACGGGTCGCACTTCCTTCTCGAAGAACTCGATGGCGGTCGCGTCGATTTCCGGTTGCGAAGTCGAACCTTGCTCCGCCGCCAACGAGGTTCGCGTCGCGAACGTAAGAACCAGCGAGCACGTCAGAAGGAGCCGCATACAAATCGTTTCCACTAGGGTGCGGTGAGTGTTGGTGAGGCAGATGTCCTGTAAAGGAACGAGTTAAGGATCGTTCGCGAAAGAGCTGAGCGGAAGAGGACAAGCCACCCTATCCTCGATCGAAAACGACAGGAAGACTTCACGACAAGAAAGTAGGGGGTCCGAATAGAAAGTGTTCCTGTCGTAACATCTTCCTGTCGATGTGTTGGTCAAGTGAGGTTGGCGCCACTGTTCACCTCCGCTACGTCGCGAAACCGAAACCTCATTGTACAGGACAGATCGCGCGTGGCAACGCGAATGCCGTTAGCCTACAATCGCGGCAGCACAATCGACATCGAGACCTCTATGAGTTTAGCCATTGAAACCAAATTGCTGACGCGGTTCTTCGATGATTTCTGTGCCGTGAAGCAAGTGAACCTGCAGGTTGCACGCGGCACGCTTTACGGTTTCTTGGGGCCGAACGGCGCGGGCAAGTCGACGACGATCAAGATGCTCACGGGAATTCTGGCTCCCACTTCGGGAGATGTGTCGATCCTGGGCTTGAATCCTTGGAATTCTCGTGAAGCGATCGAAATCAAGAAGCAAATCGGCGTCGTGCCTGAAAACCTCGCGTTGTTCGACAACTTGACGGCTCGCGAATACCTGACGTTTGTGGGACGGATGTATCTACTCCCGCGCGATACGATTCGCAGTCGCTCCGAAGAGTTGCTCTCGGTGTTGCGGTTGGAAGACGTCGAGAAGAAGCTGACGCTCGAGTATTCGCACGGCATGAAGAAGAAGCTGGCACTCGCCGCAGCATTGCTGCCGAACCCTGATTTGCTGTTCCTGGACGAGCCGTTCGAAGGCGTCGATGCGGTGACCTCGCGCGTCATTCGCGATCTGCTCGCGGGTTTTGTGGCGCGCGGCTCGACGGTGTTCGTAACTTCGCATGTCTTAGAGATCGTCGAACGAATCTGCACGCATGTGGGAATCATTGCCAATGGCGAATTAGTCGAGCAAACTTCTTTGGACGAACTGCGGCAAGGCAACTCGCTGGAGCAGCGATTCCTCGAAACCGTTGGCTCGACGGATGACGAAAAGCTCAACTTGCATTGGTTGGAAGAGGTGAACGCCGCGTCGCCACGCACAGTCGCGTCCGAGACCAAGCGCAAGCCGGAGGAATCCGACGCGTGAACTTGGAACATTTGAAAGCCATCATGTGGCTGCGTTGGCGGATGAGCCGTAACCAGTGGCGAAAAGCCGGCGCGTTTAACGCGATCATTACGACCGCGTTTGTTGTCTGTGCGGCTGCCGCATCCGTGCTGCTGTTTTTCGCGGCGCTGATTGGCGGCAGTACCGTGATGCTCATGAACGCGGTCAGCCCCGACGTCTTGATGTTGACCTGGGACGTCATCGTCGTTGTCTTCTTGTTCACGTGGATGATCGGCTTGATCACGGAACTACAAAAGTCGGAGTTGTTGTCGCTCGAGCGGCTGTTGCATCTGCCGCTGTCGTTGTCCGGGACGTTCTTCTTGAACTATGCCAGCTCCTTACTGAGCTTGCCGATTCTCGTGTTTCTGCCTGGCATGTTGGGGCTCGCCATCGCCTGCGTCATCGCCAACGGATCGACGATGCTAACGATCTTTCCGTTGCTGGCGTCGTTCATCTTGTTCGTGACGGCGCTCACTTATCAGTTCCGTGGTTGGTTGGCGATGTTGATGGAAAACAAACGCCGCCGCAAGTCGATCATCGTCGCGATCACCCTCGTGTTCGTGTTAATCATGCAAGCACCGCAACTGCTCAATCTTGCCTTTATGGGGAACAAGAGTCGACAGGACACGCAGGCGTCTAAGGAGTATCAAGAAGGAATCGAGGCGTTGACTCGTCAGTTGCAAGCAGGCGAAATCACCGGCGAAGAAAACAACCGCCAAATGAAGCTACTTAACGAGCAGCAAATACAACGTCGCACGGAAACGAAGGCTCAGCAGTATCAAACCATCGTGGACTACGTGCTGCTCGGCAACAAGGTCGTACCGTTCGGCTGGTTTCCTTATGGGGTTCACGCTGCGGCCATGGGAAACATTGTTCCCGGACTGCTGGCGTCTGCGGCGATGTTTGGGGTCGGTGGTCTAAGCTTGCGGCGATCGTATCAGACAACGCTGAAATTCTATACCGGCACAGGCTCGGCAGTGAGGCGAGTTGCGGCGAAGAAGGTCACAGCGACTCGCCCAGCGGCGAACAGCTTAGAGCCGCAGTTCTCGTTTCTCTCCGAGCACACGACGGCCGTGGCGTTAGCCAGTTTTCGTTCGTTACTGCGGGCACCCGAATCGAAGATGGCGCTGATGGTGCCGGTGATTCTGGCCTGCGTTTTCGGTGGCATGCTGGTACTGGGCCCAGGTCGATCGCTGCAGCGTCACGACCTGAGCATGGTGCCGCCATTCCTTGGGATCGGCATCATCGGTGTCGTGTTGTTCGGCTTGGCTCAGTTGATGATCAACATTTTCGGGAGTGACCGTGGCGGGTTCCGGGCGTTCGTGTTGACGCCGGTTTCCAGGCGCGATGTACTGCTAGGGAAGAACCTTTCCATCGCGCCGATCGCGGGCAGCATTGCCGTCCTCTTGATCGTGATTCTGCAAATCGTCATGGGAATGCGCGTCACTCATTTGCTGGCGACCTTCGTCCAGCTTGTTCCTGCCTACCTGATGTTTTGTTTGCTCGGAAACACCGCGTCGATTCTGGCACCGATGGCAGTTGCCAGCGGTTCGTTGAAACCCGCGCAGATGAAGCTGTCGACGATGCTCCTGCAAATGTTCTTCGTCATGTTTGCTCCGCTGGCGTTGTTGCCAGCGGTTGCGACGTTGGCCGTCGAGACGCTGGTGGCTCATACAACGAGTTTCACTTGGCTGCCGATCTATCTGGTGTGTTCGGTGATCGAGGCGGGAGTCGTTGTGTGGATCTATCGGACCATCATCACGTTACAAGGCGACTGGCTGCAAAGACGCGAAACTCGCATCTTGGAGATTCTTTCGAGTGCTCCGGAGTGAGTCAGATGTTTGTCGATATGGCGGAAGAATCTGGCACGCGTGTTCGAAGGTCGGTGGTGAGGCTGCCCGCCGATAGGGGACGATTGGTATCTGTCGGGCGAAAATGTCTTCTCAGGAGCCATGTTCGATTCTCCTTTCGTCATCATTGTCCCATTACCGGCAGGTGAAGTTGCCGTCCGATGGAAGGTCACGGATCGCCTCTACGAGAAGTTGAATCTCTGGTTCCCCGGCTCTGCCTGGAAACCCACTGCCCCACGGCTCCGCGGTTTCAGGAGAGAGGCGGAGCCTCGAAGACAGCTCGTTTCCAAACAGAGCCTGGGAACGAGATTTCAAGTTGCCAGCCGATCGAAGCCCATGCACATTTGCGATCGAAGCGAGTTAGTTCGTCGTTGTCGACGACTTTCCACGGCAATGGTTGTTTCCTGCGATCTGCTGGCGCAGGCATCAACCAGCGATGTGGACTGCGGCGACTTGTCGCCGCTTTCCCCTTTTGTGGCGCAGCCACTTTTTTACGTCCTGCCGCCTCGCAAGGCAAAAGCGGCGTTGCCGCAGAACAAAGCTGCGACAAGTCGAAGCACTCCAAGGCAAGTGGGATTAGGCTTGGGCTTGCGCCCTGATGCTATAACTCTGCCCAACCGCAACTGACTCGTTTAACCCGCAGGCGAGGGATCTGAAGGGCGTCCTCGCCTGCGGCTGCGGGTTAAACAACCCAGCCGCGTCAGTTGTGACGTGGTCTGGTATATATTCAGTAGCGTTACGGAGCAACGCTCCGATCCAACTGGTTCAATCAAGGAGTTCGAGAATGCGGCGTCTCGCGGAAGCGACTTTCGTCATCGCATCGTTAGTCTGCACCTGCGTCATTGCAGAACTAAATGTGCCGGGGGCAACGGCCTATTTAGACCCGGACTCGGGCGGTGTACGTGTTACTCCGGAGCAAGGCATCGTGCGATGGACCAATCCTGAAGTGGCGGTGCGTTGGTTCGGCGAACTGAAGCACGCTGGAATGCTCAACGCGAAGCTGTTGGTGCGAGTCGACGAAGGCCAGACGTCGCGGTTGCGTTTAACGATTGCAGGCCACTCGAACGAAACTGTGATCAAAGGGAATGGTGACGTCGCGACGAAAGTCGACTTTGGGCCCTATGATATCCGCAAAACAGGCTACCACTCGTTCGCGTTGGAATCTCTAAATGATGCCGGCGAAGACGCTGGCACGATTGAGGCGTTGGTCTTGGAGGGAGTAGCCAGCGAAGACGCACATTTCAATTTGAAACCACGTCGCAACGCGGCTTCCGTCCACTTGGTTTATCCTGTTCCACAGGGCACGCAAGTTTCCGCCTTCTATTGCGAGATGACCGGCGTGGAAGATCCGATCTGGAGTTACTACATGGCCTGCGGTTGGCATCGCGGCTACTTTGGCATGCAAGTCAACAGCGAGACCGAACGACGCATCATCTTCAGCGTCTGGGATAGCGGTGGCGAAGCCGTTGATCGAAGCAAGGTTGCCGACGAAGATCGAGTGACCTTGGTCGCGAAAGGCGAGGATGTTTATAGCGGCAGCTTCGGTAATGAAGGAACCGGAGGGCACAGTCACTTGAAGTTCCCGTGGAAGACCGGCGAGCGGCAACGGTTCCTTGTCACGGCCGAGCCCGTTGACGAAACGCATACGGTGTTTGCGGGCTATTACTACCGACCTGACAAGAGCACGTGGATGCTGATTTCAAGTTGGAGGGCACCGAAGGAAGGGAAGTATCTTCGCGGGTTGTACAGTTTTAGTGAGAACTTTGTCGGACGTAATGGACATGTCTTACGCAAGGCGTTGTACGGAAATCAATGGATTCGCAAGGCGGATGGTGAATGGGTCGAGTTAACAACTGCCAAGTTCAGTCACGACCCGACCGGCAAAGAGGATCGGCTCGATCGGTTTATGGGAGTCGAAGACGGCGAGTTCTTCTTGTCGCACGGCGGTTTTATCGAGGGCTCT
>CAUJKL010000222.1 GCA_963204995.1 Planctomycetota bacterium
CTTGCCTCTCCCCCGTCCCGCTCGTTGTACCACACAACTGATTATGAAAAAATTTTTTGGGCCCCCGGTCCGAATGTCTCCCATGCGTTGGACAGGTCGTAGGTGCGTTGTAACCCGATCCATAAGGTTTGAGTGCCAGGGTGGTGTTCTGGGTGATTTATGTACCCGCCAAGTCGGGCAATTGCGCGAACGACGTCTTTCAAGGGAGGGCAGCCTTGGGCTGGAAATTCTAGCTTTAAGACGCTGTACACACTTTTCCATTCACTTGGCTCGAACAATACCTCGCATTCCAGCTCTGGGCAGTCGCGACCAAGGTGGCACACATACATCACTCGCCAGGCAATCACGCTGTAAAAGGCCAGGCAGTTCAACACGCGATCTAACGTCTCGAATCGGCGATGCTCGATTTTGCACCCCGATTTAAGCGTCCGGAAATAGACCTCGATTTGCCACCGCAAGCAATAGGTAGAAATTACTCGCTCAATACCTGCCTCTGTTGCAATAGGAAGTGTCGTGACTAGCATCCAGCGAATCGGGTCGGCACCTTGAGGTGGCTTGATTTCTTCGCACAATACCACATTGACTCGGATAGAAGCTGGAAGCGTTTTGTTGCCGTGAATCGGTCGGCGCAATTCAATTGTCGCCTTGCGAATTTCCAGCTCGGCCGTACGCGCCTCTCGCGAACAACTTCGTGCCGACTTAGACACCGTTGTTTTGGCGATTCGTACTCGAACCGTCACGATTCGTTCGCCAATCTTTGGAGTCTGTCGAACTTGGTCCATCCAGTCCTGGTCTTCGGTGGTGTTACGATTCTGACCGGCACGAACCAACAGATGCAGATTCTTCTGTTCACTCGCCAAGGCAGTGGCAAAGACTTCATAGATATCTGACTCGCTGTCACCTACGCACACGCACGTCGTATTCGGACAGGCAGCCGCAGTGCGCTCCGCACAGCGAACTCCTTCGATCCATCGGTAGCTTTCTTTTTCCTCAATGGGAGTCTGTCGACGTTTCGTTAGTTTATCGCCCTTGCTGGCTTGGCTGATTTCTTGGCGAGTCCAACTCTTCTGACCGACGATTCCCAACGATAAACCCGTGCTAGTAAAAGCGATTGTCGGATGGAAGAAAGCACCTCGTCGAGTCTCGCAGTCCATCGGACCGGCACCAGCAACTTGTTGCATTGGACGAGTCAAATCGAGTTCTGTCGTGTCTTGAGCTAGAACCACGTAATCGACGGCGGCGATGCGCTTATAAGTCGCTTCGATGTGAGGCTGCAGGATGCGATCTGGGGTCACGCGTTCGTTGTTGAAGAACCGATACGCACCCTCAATCTCCGCTTTCGATCGCAGGGCCGCCGGAATACTCAAATTGGGGAATTGCCCAAGAATGTTCGCCATCTTCGATGCGCGTGTATTCAAGCGGCCATCACCAAAACTACCTGCCGAAAGTTCTTCAGCTAATTCAGCTACCTTCATCGACCCGACCTCCATGCAAAGCTACCGATCGATCTGCAACACCAACGCAGATTCTCGAATCTCAATTCTTCGCAACAGGTCTCGAAAAAGACACCCCTACCTAGCAATAATCAAATGCTAGCATTGCTAGCATGTTCCGGCGGATGTGTGGTACAACGAGCGGGTCGGGGGAGAGGCGGGTGATTGGTGCTCGGTTAGAGGGCGGGGCGGGCCCAATGGTCGCGGTAAGTGCGGCTTAAGAGTTGTTCGAGTTGCGGAGAACTGTTGACGAGTAGAGCGGTGTCTGGGTTGATCGCAATGGAAGTTCCAGCGCGAATGGCCGCGTTGGCTAAGTGGACCAAAGCGACGGAGTCGAAGCCGACTTGGATGTCCGCGTTGGGCGGCCGGTTTGTGCGGATGGCGTCCAGGAAGTCGCGGCGGTGATCCTCGTGCTTGAGCGACACCGGCGACTTTGGTTTCGGATCTTCGATGCGTTCATTCCGATCCGCGAACACTTCCAGCTTGCCTCGCTTGCTTAAAAACATGCGCCCTTTGCTGCCGTAGAATTCAGCGCCACTGTCCACTTGATAAGGATAATTGGTGGACCACAGTCGCATTTCGAAGATGAGCTGACGAGGCTTTCCTTGAAGAGCTGGGTACTCGAAAACGCACGTCGCAGTATCCGGGAACTGTTGATCGTCGTCATGGAAGTATTTTCCGCCAACGGCGGTGGCATGAACCGGCAGTCCCTCGACTCCCAGTCCCCAACGGGCGTAGTCGATTTCGTGCGTTCCGTCGTTGCCGATGTCGCCAGTGCCAAAATGATGCCACCATCGCCATTGGTAGTGGAAGCGATTCTGTTGATACGGGACCATTTCGGCGGGGCCGATCCACAGATCGTAATCAACATGTGGCGGCGGGTTTGACGGAGTGTGATGTCCGATGTTATCGCGTCGCTGGACATTCCAAGCTTTTGCCACTAGCACGTCGCCGATGATCCCTTCTCGCAGCATCTGCACTGCATCGGCAATCAATCGATTGCTGCGACTTTGCGTACCATGTTGGACGATTCGGTTCGTGCGGCGGGCGGTTTGCACGAGGAGCTGGCCCTCGCGTAGGTTGTGGCTACAGGGCTTTTCGACATAAACATGCTTGCCCGCTTGGCAAGCTAGAATCGCGGCTGGCGCGTGCCAATGATCGGGAGTCGCAATGACGACCGCATCGATCTGGGGATCATCAAGCAACCGCCTCAAATCGGATTCGGCCTTGCGTGCGTTACATGCTTGTCGCGCCTGTTCGGCTCTTTCCGAATCGGGGTCACATGTCGCGGCAATCGCCGCATGGTCTTTGAATCCCTGGATGAGTCCCGAGCCTTGTCCGCCACAGCCAATGATTCCCAGCACCATTTGTTCGTTCGCGCTGCGTGTCGTGCGATCTTGTTGCTCATCGCCATGAACACCTGCGGCAGCCAGTGTGCCAGCCGCGATCGCAGCGCTGGTAAGACCGGTGTGTTGCAAGAAGGTACGTCGGTTATTGCGGGGGGGATCAGGATTCACGGAGATCGTTTCCTTCTTCAAGAGCTTTCCCTGGTTAAGTTCCACGCCAGTTCTCTGCGATCGGCATCATCATAATCCATCGCGACGCGGATCCCAAGTTTCGAGGTGAAATCACCGTGGGAGGTGGACGGCACCCACTGTGTCCGTGAAACGCGATGTGGTAAAAACACACGCCTGGGTTGTAACCAGCGCGGCAGTTACACTTCGCGACCTCATCCCTCTCAGCGGAGCTGGGGACGAACACGGAGAAAGTATTCCATGACACTCAACGGCAAAACGGCTCTCGTCACCGGGGGCGGCAGCGGTATCGGGTGGGCCATTGCTTCGGCGCTGGCGGACGCTGGCATGCAGGTTGCCGTCGCGGGGCGTCGTGAAAACCAG
>CAUJKL010000223.1 GCA_963204995.1 Planctomycetota bacterium
TCATTTTCGTTTGGAGTCCTTCGTGCGTTTTCCCTTGCCGCAGTTCACGACGTTCCTGCTGGTCATGCATATGGCATTTGGCTGCTGCATGCATCATGCACATGCGTGTGAAGTGAATTGCTGCTCCGAACCGGCTGTTTCCGCTGAGGCATGCCCGTGCGGCACGCATCGCGATGAGGAATTGGCGGAAGTCTCGCAAGACGGAGTCGGGCACGATGCCGAGGGTGACGGCCACGACCAACATCAATGCGCCGGCGATCATTGCACATTCCTCCACGGTCAGCCAACGCCTGACGAAGTCGGCGAGTTTGTCGCCGATCACTGCCCGCTGGAAATCGCGGCCACTGACGGTAACGCTGTCTCGGTTCGCTCCCATCTTGATCGCAGTCTCGACCAGCCGCTCTCCGTCGCTGGTGCTTCTTTACGCACGCATCTTGCGCTGCATGTACTGCTGATCTAGTGACGCTCCGGACGGAAGTCCAGAGTCCAATGCCACTACGAAACCGCGGATGGTGCTCAGCCCGCTGATGCGGTCTCTCAGGCCCCGCTGGCTGTTGCTGTGACCTTCGACTCTCGGCTTTCAGCACTTTCACTTTTCGGCTCGCCGCTTATCGGACGGGAGAACATACCCATGAAAAACTTGACACACGCACTGAAACAGCGATGGCCTGCAGTTGCCTCTGCCCTGCTTGTCGTGACGGTTGTTTTTGCTGCCGGAGTTACGTACAAGCTCTGGCTACCGCAAGTTCGCAGCTATTTCGATGGCGAGAAACAAGCGGCTGTCGACCCGCATGCCGGTCACAACCACGATGAGGGAAAACACGACGAACACGACCACTCGCATCCGGGGCACGTCGAAGAATCGGCGATCGAGTTTTCGGTGACCGGCCTCAAGAATATCGATTTCGAACCCGCAACGGTCGCGCTCAGCACGTTCGAGCGAAGCATCACTCTGCCGGCGATGGTCGTTGAGCGGCCCGGTCATTCGCAGATCTACAGCACGGCACCGATGACCGGTGTTGTCACGCGGATCTATCCCGTCGAGGGCGCTGCGATCGAGCCCGGCAGCCCGATGTTTGATATTCGGCTGACACACGAGGAACTGGTGAACGCTCAACGGAGCTTCCTCCAGACGCTAGAAAGTTTCGACGTGGTGCAGCGCGAGATCGATCGGCTTAAGGCAGCTGGTGAGGGAGTGATTGCTGGGAAACGCATTATCGAACAGGAGTACGAACAACAGAAGCTTCAAGCGTCGTTGCGGGCCGAGCAACAGGCTTTGCTTTTGCATGGGCTCAAGCAAGAGCAAATCGATGGCATTCGACAGACTCGCCACCTCTTGCAATCGCTAACAGTCTTCGCACCAGTCCACGGACACGATGAAGATGCCTGCAACGAGGAGCACTTGTTCCATGTCCAGCAACTGCCGGTAAAGCTGGGCGAGCAAGTGAGTGCGGGACAACTCTTGTGCATCGTGGCCGATCATTGCGAGTTGTACATCGAAGGCCGTGCCTTTGAGGACGACGCCATGCGACTGCGCGAAGCGGCTCGCGACGGACGCAGCATTACTGCGACGGTCGTCGTGGGACGGCGTCAGGCCGACGTCATTCAAGGGCTGAAACTTCTCTACTTGGCCGATCACGTCGACGCAGAGACACGCGCCTTCCGTTTTTACTTGAGGCTCCCGAACAAAGTCGCGCTCGATCAAGCGGCGGAGAACGGTCGACGTTTCATTGCCTGGCGATTCAATCCCGGTCAGCGGATGGAACTTAAAGTCCCCGTCGAGCTTTGGCGGGATCGAATCGTGTTGCCTGTCAGCGCAATTGTCGAGGAAGGAGCCGAGGTCTTTGTCTACGAACGCAACGGCGATCACTTCGACCGAGTCGCTGTGCATGTCGAATATAAGGACCAAACCTCCGCTGTCATTTCCAACGATGGTTCGATTGAGCCGGGGGACATTGTTGCGGGCAAGGGTGCGTACCAAATGCATTTGGCATTGAAGAACAAAGCCGGTGGCGGAGTCGATCCGCACGCCGGGCACAACCACTAAACGATGTCGCGCAAGGATACGCACTCATGTTAAACGCCATTATTCGTTTCGCACTCCATAACCGCCTGCTCGTCATTGCGCTGGCGGTGTTTATGCTCGCCTACGGTGGGTGGCAGGCGTACCACCTGCCGATCGATGTATTTCCGAATCTCAATCGACCACGAGTCGTGATCATGACGGAAGCTCCGGGGCTGGCTCCCGAGGAAGTTGAAACGCTGATCACCTTTCCACTTGAAACATCCTTGAACGGAGCGACCGGCGTCCAAGACGTGCGGAGTTCCTCGGGAGTCGGTTTGTCGGTGATCTATGTCGAGTTCGACTGGAATACCAACATCTACAACGATCGCCAGATCGTGAACGAGCGGATGGCGCTGATCGCCGATCGCCTGCCTGCGGGTGTCCAGCCGCAACTCGCCCCCATCTCGTCGATCATGGGGCAAATCCTGATCGTTGGGATGTACAGCGAAGGGACCGAAACGTCGGCGATGGAACTGAGGACGCTGGCCGATTGGGTTGTGCGGCAACGGCTGCTGACAATCTCGGGTGTGTCACAAGTCGTCACGATGGGCGGCGAGCGCAAACAGTTTAAGGTGCTGGTTGATCCCAATGAAATGCTGCGTTACGGCGTCACGCTCAGCGAAGTAAAAACCGCGCTTCGTGAGAGCAATCAGAACACCGCCGGTGGTTATCTCGACGAACAAGGTCCGAACGAATTGCTCGTTCGTTCGTTGGGGCGAGTCAAGACGATCGACGAGATCAGCCACATTGTCGTCAAACACCGTGGCGGCCAGTCCGTGCGGCTTTCGCAAGTCGCCAATATCGTCGAGGGTCCCCAGACAAAACGCGGCGACAGTTCCGCCTTCACTCGCAACGACGCGGGTGATTTGGTGGGTGGACAGACGGTTGTATTGACGATTAACAAGCAACCAGACGCGGATACTCGGCGCGTCACCGAGGCGGTCCAAAAGGCGCTCCGTGAACTGCAAACTTCGCTCCCCAAAGATGTTCATATTCTGCCGGAGTTGTATCAGCAGAAGACCTTCATTGACTTGTCCATTGAAAACGTCATCGAAGCACTTCGCGACGGAAGCGTTCTGGTCGTCATCATTCTGTTTCTGTTCCTGATGAACTTCCGGACGACATTCATTACGTTGACGGCCATTCCGCTTTCGATCGTCATCACCGCATTGGTGTTCAAGGCGTTCGATCTGTCCATCAACACGATGACGCTTGGCGGGCTCGCCGTCGCCATTGGCGAACTCGTCGACGATGCAATCGTTGACGTGGAGAACATCTTCCGACGACTCCGCGAGAATCGACACAGCCCCCATCCGAAACACTCGCTGCTCGTCGTCTTTCAAGCAAGCTGCGAAATCCGGAACTCGATTGTGTACGGCACGATGATCGTCGTACTGGTCTTTATCCCACTGTTTGCACTGAGCGGCATGGAAGGCAGACTGTTCGCGCCGCTTGGCATCGCGTACATCGTCTCCATCGTGTCCTCGCTGCTCGTATCGCTGACCATCACGCCCGTACTGAGCTACTGGCTGCTGGCCAAGGCCAAGATGTCGGATGAAGAGAAGGACGGCTTCCTGCTCCGCTGGTTGAAGGCAATTGCCGATCGCGTGATGCGCATGAGTCTTCGTCTCGCTTGGCCAATCCTGCTCATCGCGTCGATCGTGGTGGGCATCGCGGCCGTGGCAATGTTGCGGCTGGAGAAGGACTTTTTGCCTCCGTTCAATGAAGGTGCCGTACAGATCAACGTGCTCCTGCCACCAGGGACATCATTAGCGAAATCGAACGAGGTCTCCGCCAAAGTCGAACAGCGACTTCAGCAGATCGACGACATTGCCGCATTCGTCCGCAAGACGGGGCGAGCGGAACTCGACGAACATGCCGAAGGCGTCAATGTCACGGAAATGATCGCCACGATCGATCCGCACACCGAGCGGTCGCGGGAAGAAGTCATTGAGGAAATCAGCGAAGCGTTGGCGGACATTCCGGGCATCGTCACCGCCGTCGAACAACCGTTGGCCCATCTCATTTCGCACATGCTCTCCGGCGTGAAGGCCCAGGTGGCCGTAAAGCTCTACGGCGACGATCTCGATGTGCTGCGTCGCCAAGCTGAGAGGATGAAAGCCGCGATGGCCGACGTCGAAGGTGTGCGCGATTTGCAGGTCGAACAACAGGTCAATATCCCACAACTACGCATCGAAGCGGATGGTGCCCGCCTGGAGACTTTCGGGCTGCGACGGCTGGATGTCAACGAGTTTGTGGAAACAGCCATGCAAGGCGAAGTCGTCTCGGAAGTACTCGATGGTCAGCGGACATTCGACTTGCTGGTCAAAATGGACGAGTCGTATCGAGAAGACTTAGAGGCGCTGCGCCGTTTGGTCATCGACTTGCCCGAAGGCGGATCTGTGAAGTTGGAGGATGTCGCCAACATCTATCCATCCAGCGGCCCCAATACGATCAACCGCGAGCAAGTCCGCCGTCGAATCATTATCCAATGCAACGTCCGAGATCGCGGGCTGGTCGACGTCGTGGAAGACATCAAGAGCCGCATCGGGCCAATCGAAGCAGAATTGCCGACGGGCTACTTCCTGGAATACAGCGGACAGTTCGAGAGTCAGCAATCGGCGTCACGGATGATCGGCATCTTGTTTGGTGTCTCGCTGATCGGGATGTTTTTGGTCCTCTTCAAGATGTTCCATTCTGCGAACTTATCGCTGCAAGTGATGATCGCACTGCCAATGGCCTTCATCGGCAGCGTCGCGGCACTTTATCTAACGCATCAGACGTTGACGATTGCCAGCATGGTCGGGTTCATTTCGCTGTGCGGCATTGCCTCGCGGAACGGGATCTTGCTGATCAATCACTACTTGCACTTGGTACAGCACGAAGGCGAAACATGGTCCCGCGAGATGATCATTCGAGCTGGCAAGGATCGCCTGGCACCGGTGCTGATGACGGCCCTGACTTCAGGCATCGGTTTGGTGCCGTTGGCACTTGCCGCCGGCGAACCCGGCAAGGAAATTCTCTACCCGGTCGCCACCGTCATTATCGGCGGATTGCTCAGTAGCACGCTGCTGGAGTTCCTGGTGCGGCCGGCTCTGTTTTGGAAATTTGGAATGACTTCGGCGCGGCGTGTCACGGAGAGCACGCTCGACGAAGTGAAACTTGTTGAATTCTCCGAAGAAGATCATGCGTTGAACACAGGGAGTCCGGAACCAGTCGCCAGCACGTAGCTTTCGGCCCGACTTCACGACGTCTCGTTCGTTTATGTTTCCCGTCCTTGAAAGGAACTCTCAATGCGTAAGTCAAGTTATCTCCTGTTGGTTGTCGCAGTTCTAGCCATGCCAGCCTTGTTCGCCGGTTGCGGCTCGTCGCCATCGCCGTCAAGCAGCGAAGCCGGGCACAGTGCCGACGATGGTCACGACCACGGCGACCACGAGGGGCATGATCATGAAGGCCATGACCACGACGGAGACGGTCACGCTGATCATGAAGCGAAGGACCATCAATAACGCTGAATGCCCGAGTGTCAGGCTGATGGCCTAGCCGACACGTTGCGAATGATCGGTTGCGAAGTGAAGCAATACTCGCACGGCGGTCATTTCGATGTGGCCTATAGCTGCAATCAATGGCGAACCATCGGGTTCGAGAGCCACGATGCCGCGCACAACTGGGAAAAGTGGCTCAAGGCCAACGGATTCGAGACATCGCATGACGAACGGTCGGCGCAAGCAAACGGAGGAGCCAATCGACGTTAATCAGCAATCGTCAATCGCTCGCTGGTAGTGCCCCGCCGCGACAACGGACGGTCGTCGGACGGGCACTACCGGCATTCTAAATACGTTAATGTCGGCGCAAGAGTTTAGCGAAACGGGAAGTGCCGCAAGAATATCATGAGACGTCGAAAACAACAGCGTCGAAAACAACCGAATCGAGTTCGGCCAGCATGGCACTGTCTGCGTTGGTCGCAGTTGGGCATCAGTGGTGTCGTTGTGTTGTCGCTCTGCATGCTGACGGTCGGCTATCACGTCGTCGATCTGTTTGTCCATCCGAACATCTGGAACACGATTGTGGTCCTGGTGATGATTGGCTTCACTGGGTTCGTCGCCTTCGCGAACATCAAGTGGGCGCAAGCTAAACGCAGTCGGCGGCGATCTCGAACCGCAAACTCTAGAAAGGCAGCGTGAGTATGTTTGGATTCGCGACGCGCGACGCGAGTACAACCGAGCGAACACCGTCGCTCGTTCGGATTGCCGACACAGCGTCTGCCCAAGTCGTGCTCTTGGCGGTCGTGCTGCTAGCCACCTTCGCTAAGCCACCTTGCTGTAATGCCGGATGTGTCCTCTCCGAAGCGAAGTCGTGTGTTTGTTGCGAAACTCCAACGCAGTCAACACCCTGCCATTGTTGCAATCTGGCGACGCACGATTGCGTCGCACCGCTGGAACAATTTGAAGAGTTGGATGGAGCGGCTCGGTACGACCGATGCACCGAACACTCACTGGCAACTCCACGTGATGTCGCAACGAAGGACACAGCCCAAACAAGTCGCCACGCCACGATGACGGCATTGGACTATTGCGTACTTCTGTCCCGGTTGACGCTTTGATTTTTCGCAACGGGCGAAGTAGCAACGTCGCCCGTCTGCCGAGTAAATGAATGAAGTTATCTCAACCAACGCACGGAAGAACATCACATGATCGCCACGAATACTCGACAAGAACAAACTCCGCACTACAACTTTCATCCGGCACCGCAGTTTCAATCGCTCGAACGTTCACCTGCAGCACGATGCATTCTGATTGCCGAGCATCGTGATGAAGTCTTCGCCCGCCTGGCACACGACCTCGGAGCCGTTGGTTGCGTGGTGTTTCGGGCCACGCGGGCAGAAGAAATTCCGTCCGTGTACGCCTATTCGGAAGCAAGTCTCGCCATTTGCAATTCTCAGTTGCCGGACGCGAGCGGATGGCTGACCGCAACCAAACTGAGGATGTTTCGCGCTAACGCCAACGTTTGGCTTTACGCGCCGCACCGATCCGATCGCGACGCGGCGTGGTCGAAACTATCAGGCGTTGAACGCATTCTCTATTACGGTGGCGATTTGTTTTGCTTGGCGGAGCAAGTCAGAGAGAACACGATGCGGTTTAATTTGTCCCGTCGGCGTTCGACGATACCGTGCTGGCATAGAGCGGGACGACCGTTTCACTGGGAGAAGACATGATTGGATCGAATCAATGGACCAGCACAAACAAACCACGGCTGGGGAAAAACACACGAAGCACCGCCCAACCCCGCCACGCGGTGAGCTTCGCGAACTGCCTGCAACTGGGTTACCGCTGAGTGTTGATCGATCCTTCGAATAGGACACTGTAACGATCGACATTACTTCCGGGCAGCATTTGGTGCTGACGACCGCCGGCGTCGTCGAAGCTGGGAATCCAGGTGGCGAGTTGTTCGGCCGCAAGCGTCTCGCCGAGTTGGTAGCCAGTTGCGAAGAACGTCCGCCGCGAGAGGTAGTGATGTCTATTCGTGATGCCATGTTGAAACATCAGCAAGGCCAGAAAAGTGGCGATGATGTTACGATTCTTGTTTTGGAAGCGAATGCCATCGCAAGCGATTGTGGCTGAACAACTGCGTGTGGGAGAGAAATGCATGGTCGAGAAGGCAACAATCGATATCAAACTGTTGCTGCCCGAAGTGGTGGACGCCCGCGACGCTTGCGTCAAGCGACTCACAGATCTGTTGGCGGCAAAAGACGGGATCGATGCGGCGCATGTCCTGGAAGCTGAAACCGGTCAGCCCGATCAAATCTGCATTCACTACGAACCGGGCAGGCTTTCGATTGGTGAGGTTCGCGAGTTGGCCAACCGGGCCGGAGCAAAGCTTCAGGAGCGGTTTGGGCACTTGCTATTGCGGGCGGAGGCGATGCACGCTCGACGCGCTCGAACAGTTGCAGCCCGTGTCCAGAAGATTATCGGCGTGATCGAAGCTGCGGCTTCTCCCGACGGCGTGCTGCGGATCGAATTTGATCGCGAGCAAACGGGCGAAGTCGCGATCCGCGACGCGTTGAAAAAGTCAGGCGTTGGCATCATCGCAGAGAAACCCGCGAAGGCGGCAGAAACGGAGGCTGAGTCAGACCACGATCATGCGCACGGTGGGTTGTTCGGTGACAATACGGAATTGATTTGTGCTCTGGCCTGCGGAGCGATCCTGTCGGTCGGGTGGCTGCTGTCCGTGCTAACCAGCCTCACGCCGTGGGTGCCGTGGAGTTTATATGTGGCAGCGTATTTCTTCGGCGGCTTCTTTACGCTTCGGGAAGCGATCGAAAGCATCCGAGCAGGCCGTTTCGAGATCGACTCTCTCATGTTGGTGGCGGCCATCGGTGCGGCGTCGCTGGGCGCGTGGGCGGAAGGCGCGCTGTTACTTTTTCTGTTCAGCATCGGGCACGCTCTCGAACACTACGCCATGGGCCGTGCCAGACGAGCGATCGAAGCATTGGCCGAACTTGCGCCCGATACGGCGATGGTTCGACGTAACGGTGACGTGAAGGAGTTGCCGGTCGATCAGCTTCAGCGAGGCGACGTCGTTATCGTCAAGCCGAACGAGCGGATATCGGCGGATGGCTTTGTGATCAAGGGCGAGAGCAGCGTAAACCAAGCGCCGATTACCGGCGAGAGCGTTCCCGTCGATAAGCAACCGGTGGCCGACCCTCAACAGGCCGCCAAGAATCCGGACGGAATCGAGGCTCGGCATCGGGTGTTCGCCGGAACGATCAATGAAAGCGGAGCCTTGGAAGTGCAGGTTACCAAGCTATCAACCGACAGCACACTTGCCCGCGTCGTGACGATGGTCAACGAAGCGGAAACCCAGCAGTCACCTACGCAGCGGTTTACCGACAGATTCGAAAAGTACTTCGTGCCCGCAGTGCTGGGTTTCGTTGTGCTTCTGCTGTTTGCCTGGATCGTGATCGACGAACCGTTCAGTGCCTCGTTCTATCGCGCGATGGCAGTCCTTGTTGCCGCCAGCCCGTGTGCGTTGGCGATTTCGACGCCCAGCGCGGTACTGAGTGGCGTGGCTCGCGCCGCGCGCGGCGGCGTCCTGGTCAAAGGAGGCGGTCCACTAGAGAACCTCGGCACGCTCGGCGCGATCGCCTTCGACAAGACTGGCACACTCACCGAAGGCAAGCCGCGACTCGCCGATGTCGTGCCGCTTGAAGGTGCGAGTGAAGACGAACTCCTGCGCGTAGCCGTCGCGGTCGAGAGCCTTAGTGACCATCCATTGGCTGCTGCGGTGGTGCGCGATGGAAAGGAGAGACTAGCGTCGAGAGACGCTCAGCTCTCAACCATGCCCGAAGCTTCCGACTTGCAGAGCATCACCGGTCGCGGAGTCAAAGCCCAATTCGATGGCAAATCCGTTTACATCGGCAAGGACGATTTGTTTGCCGAAGTCGATGGACCGCCACTTCCAGAGGCAATGCGAGAGCAAGTTGAGTCGCTTGAATCAGCCGGTCGCACGACAATGATTGTGCGATATGGCGAGCGTTACTTGGGCGTGCTTGGTTTGATGGACACTCCGCGAGATGCAGCCAAGGCGATGATCGGAAGGTTGCGCGAATTGGGCGTGCGTCGCATGATCATGATCTCCGGCGACAACCAGCAGGTCGTGGATGCCGTCGGCAAAGAAGTTGGCATCGATGAAGCCTGGGGCGACTTGATGCCGGACGACAAAGTCGATGCGATCAAGAAACTGCGACAGCAGGAAGATGTCGCGATGGTCGGCGACGGTGTTAACGACGCGCCTGCAATGGCCAATGCCACGGTCGGGATCGCGATGGGCGCGGCGGGGTCGGACGTCGCGCTCGAAACCGCCGACGTCGCGTTGATGGCGGACGACTTGAACCACCTCCCGTTCGCCGTGGGCCTCAGTCGCCAAACTAGCCGAATCATTCGGCAGAACCTGTGGTTCAGTTTAGGCATGGTGGCGTTGCTCGTGCCAGCAACGATTTTCGGCTTGCAAATGGGCGCGGCCGTGCTGTTGCACGAAGGCTCGACCTTGCTGGTCGTCTTCAACGCCTTGCGACTACTGGCTTATCGTGACCGCACGAACTAGTCATTGGTCGCCGCCAGGTGGACGAGCGAATCTCCCTCACGCCGATCATGAAGGTGTCGTCATCCTGGTGACGCTGTGTATCACGCTGACGTCACATGAACACGAACTCACTCGCGAACTTCTTCAATATCATTCCGTGAACGTGAAGAAGCGGTTTGGCACGCTGGTTGCGTTCGCCTTGTTTTAGAAGCGTGTGAATGGACGCACGCTCTTTCTATTGGGCTTTATTGGGCGAGGGGAATGAAATGTTTTCAAAACGAATGAACCGGGCACTGCTACTTGCTTTCTCGATCTGTGCTAGCGGGGTGATGGCTACGAACTTGCGCGCCGCAGCGCCCGAGGTGATCAACTTTCGGTTGGCGCAGTGGAAGGCAGCACATTTTGATGACGCAAAGTCGGCGGAGGCGAACTTCAAAACGCTCAAGCAACTTGGCTGCGAAGTCGAGCAGGATCAACACTGCGGCCATTTCGACGTTCGCTATCGTTGCCCCTCGTGGCGGAGTATCTCGTTCAACAGTCACGACGATGCTCATCGATGGGAGCGGTGGTTGAAAGCGAGTGGGTTTGAAACGAGCCACAAGCACTAATGTGTCACCAACGCAAACTTACAACTTCTACGGCACTGAAACGGAAACGCACGCCATGAAATATCGAATCGCAGGACTCTTGTCGCTCGGCCTGGCTGCCGGAGCATATTCAACTCTGTACACCACAGGATCGACGAGCGCTCAGCCACCACTTGGTTCATCAAGCGCTAGCTCACACGACCACGATCATGACCACGACGGGCACAATCACTCCCGCCAACAATCTAGCGAGCCGCCCGCTCCCAATGCCAACGCGATAATTGCGCCATCCGGCGGTCCGCCTCCATTGCCGACAACCACTCCAGGCCCATCAACAAATCAGAACGGCGATATACCGGGCCAGTCGCCTTCATCCGTCCCAGCGGATTCGCCACCATCACTCTTGCCGCCGAGTACCGGTGCAGGAAACGGCTTTCAGCCCGGCAACTACGATTGTCCTAATGCGAGGCAGTACGACAGTCGCTCACAGTGCGACGTCTGTCTGTCAGACTTCGCGAACCACCTGTCGTCGTTTCCAAGTTGTGATCGGCAATACGGGATGGCGCATGTCGAGCCGACCGCCATTCATTGCCCGAGTTCCTACCGCTACGGCGTGACGCGCGATTATGAAGTTCGCGAGTATCGCACGACCTTTGATGCGACAGAGACTTGCTACGATCAGTTTGGGCACGACGTCTACGGGTATGGTGCAACCTGTTACGGACATAGATCGAATTGAGTCGAGACGGATACTGGCAGTGTCAATCTGGCTGAGAGGCTATAAAAGCCGTGCGGCACGCCAGATGTGTGTGCGACACGTACTAGTTCGACGACAAGCCGTACTCGGCTAGTTTCTTTCGCAATGTCGTGCGGTGTAGTCCAAGTTGTCGGGCTGCGGAAGTGTACTGGCCGTGATGCTTTTCGATTGCGACCTTTAACAAGGACGGTTCAACTAACTTTAAGAGCTGTTCGTACAAAACATCAGAAGCATCGGCGTTAGCAAGCTTCGCCGTTGCCCAACGTTCGATCAGTTCCGAGATCGCCGCGTCGATCGGTTGATCCTGTCCATCTGTTTTAACCAACACCGCGGAGGCTGGCTCCGGCAAATGCTCGATTCCGATCACGCCACCACGGGCGACAATAAGGGCGTGTTCCATGGCGTTCCGCAATTCGCGGACGTTTCCATACCATGCGCGACGCTGCAATTCGTGGACGGCGTCGTCCGAGAGATTGGGGCTAGAAATTTCATTTCGGCTTGCTGTAGCCAGAAAGTATTCAGCCAATTCGCGGATATCGTTGCCGCGTTTTCGCAACGGTGGCAGCACGATACAAAACGCGGCAATGCGGAAGTAAAGGTCGTGGCGGAACTCACCGTTCTTCACTTTCATTGGCAAGTCTTGATGCGAAGCGGATACGATACGGAAGTCCGTTTTTACCGGCTTGCCAGATCCGACGGGAATGACCTCGCCGTGATCCAATGCCCGCAGCAGTTTTACTTGTGCTGGCAGCGGAATATCGGCAACTTCGTCAAGGAATAGCGTCCCGCCATTCGCCTGAGCCAACAGGCCAACACGATCGTGATCCGCCCCCGTAAACGCACCGCGCGCGTGGCCGAACAGTTCGCTCTCGGCCAACGATGAACTAAGCGATGCAACGTTTACCGCGACAAACGGTCCGTCACCCCGAGAACTGTACTGGTGGATCGCTCGCGCTGCCAACTCCTTTCCGGTCCCACTTTCCCCGCAAAGCAGCACACTCGTATCCGCAGAAGCCGCGAGCGCAATCTGCTTGAACACGTCTTGCATGGCAGGAGAGCGGCCGACTAAGCCACCCACAGCGCCGCTGCTGGTGCGGCCTTCAGTTGCGGCTACGTTCGTGCTCAACGCGCGCGTAACGGCGTGCTGTACTGTGTCTAAGTCAAACGGCTTGACGATGTATTCGAAGGCTCCGTTGCGGACCGCTTCGACGGCCGTTTTCAAGTCTCCGTATGCCGTGATGACAATGATTGGAACTTGCCCGACTCGGTGACGAAACTGTTCAATCGCCGAAAGACCGTCCATACCAGGCAAGCGGACATCGAGCACGATCAAGTCAGGCCGAACTTCTTCGACAGCTTCCAACGCTTCTTCCGCAGAAGACGCAATAGCAACGTCGTGTCCGATACTCTCGCCAAGCTTGCTCAGTCCCCAGCAAATGCTTTATGCGACCGTTGGCGCTCGCGAATCCCGCCCCCAGGTCCAGCCGATCCCCGGCAAACCAGGCCACGTAACCGGCGTAGGCCCCGGTGGCAATTGCCGCGGCATAGAGGAGCCACAACCATTTCCTGTTCCAATTCCATTTC
>CAUJKL010000224.1 GCA_963204995.1 Planctomycetota bacterium
CGGTAAGGCCGGCGTGCTTGATGGTGCGAGGTGACGCTACGTTCGATGACATGGTTTTACCTATGGTTATCGGGAGATTAACTTACGTTGCCTGTTTGCGAAGCATTTCCGAGTAACTTCGCCCAGGCTCCAGCGCGCAGCGACTGCGACTCGCACTTCAAAGCTACGAACTGACCGTTCTCCAGTCCGAAGACAACACGCCCGCCCGCCAGAATCGTTCCGGACGATCGGACACCATCCGCGACTTGCTCGGTCCAGACTTGTTTTCCGTCACCGTTCACGGCGTGGATGAAACCGTCGTTGTCGCCGAAATACACCGTGCCGTCATTGCCCAGCACGGGCGTTGATTCGACAGGCGATTCGGTCTCATAACGCCAGCGGATTTTTTGCGATACGCCGTCGATGCGGATGAGCGCGCCGCGCGGCTTCTCGCGTCCTTGACTGACACTCAATCCGACGTAAACGGAATCGTCCGTGTCGACGATCGGCGAGCCTAGCATCTGACCATTGACATCAACCGTCCAGCGTTTCCTTCCGTCCAATTGAAATCCGTACAAACGATCGTCGCGACTGGCAACGACCAGGGTGGGGCCGCTGGCCAACGCCAGCGCCGAGTTGATGAACCAGCCGGTTCGCCCTTCCTCGTTCAAGTGGTTCCAGACATTCTGCGCTCGCGACTCGCCCAGTGGAATCGCATACACGCAGGCATTCTCCGCTCCGACATAGAGCACACCGTCGTGAATCAGTCCGGTACAGTCAAAACGTTGTTTGCCACGAAAGTACAGCGAACTGGCGGCGTTGCCGTTCGCGTCGACCTTCGACAGTCCGCCGTGGTAGCCGCAAATCCATGTTGTGTTCTGAGCGTCAACCAAGGGTGTTGCCCAGCCCAGCGGGTCGCCAACCCGGGTAGGCGTGCCCACGCGCTGGCCATCGTTCGCGATGATGTGCAGATGGCCATCTTCGGAATGAACGCGAATATGTTCGTCCGAGCCGACAACCGGCGATCCCAAAATCCGCCCGCCAGTTTCGTAAGTCCAGACGTTTGTCAAATCGCCACCGCTGTTGTCAAAGGCGAAGACCTTGTTGGCGATCGCGAAATAGGCCCTTCCGGCATGATCCACCGCCGGGCAATTGCGTTGCGGCTTGGCACCCGCGTGAATCGGGTCCGGAAACATCCATGCGATGCGATCGGAATGTGGTACAGGTTCAGGTACAGGTACAGGTTCAGGTACAGGTTCAGGTTCAGGTGTAGGTGTAGGTTCAGGTGTAGGTGTAGGTGTAGGTGTAGGTGTAGGTGTAGGTGTAGGTGTAGGTGTAGGTGTAGGTCTTGGTCTTGGTGTTGGTGTTGGTCCAGGAACGGGCGTCCAGATGTTGCCCATCGCTTTACAACCCGCGCAGATTTGCGGAGGCATGCCGCGCACGGACACTTGCACATTTCCGCATTTGTTACATTTGAATCTCGGAACGGATGGATCATGCACGACAGGCGTTGGTTTCGGTTGCGGTATCGGGCGGGAATCCGGCTTCTTCCAAATGGCCCCCTTGGCACCGCATTGCGCGCAACTCGTCGGCGGCATGCCGCGCACGGCCTCTTGCTCATTGCCGCATTGCTTACACTTGAAACTCACCATCGTCGTTACCTATATGATTCCTATCAGCGAAGACCAACACTGGCCTTGGTCAGCGGCTTGCCGTTGTCGCGCAGTACGGCCCAACCGCGCACCTCGACCACTTCGACACCTCGATCCGGAGAAACGTGGCGGGTGGCGTCATAGCGATCGCCGGGGTGGATGAGTTCGATCGAGTTACGCAATCCCACCGCCGCAATCCGTCGATCGAGATCCTTGACCAACAAGGTCTCCAGGGTATCGGTCGCATCCGTTGTTTTGGGATGTCGACGATAATACGCCTCGCCGATCTCCTTGAGCTGCGCGGGCAACTCGTCGGCTCCTGCCGCGCGCACCAGCATCAGCCGAGCTGCCAGTCCAATCGCAGTCGACTCACGAGCCAAGATTCCGTCGAGTAATTCACGCCGGCGACCATCCAGCGAGCTTTCCTCGCACAATTCGCGGCCAAAGACGAGTTGCTCGATGAGCTGTTCCTCATCGGATGGAGCAAACTGCGACTCGACCAACTCCGAAACCGCAGTCTCCACGGCGGTCGAGGAATCGGTAGCGCCGCTTGCACGATCAGCACCTGGTGATGCGGATGTCGGGGATGAGTATTCGCCGAGCCGTACTTCCAGGTCGCCCACCTGCTCGATTAATTTGTCCAACCGTTTCCTAAGACTCGTGTAGACCTTCGACACGTGGTGCTCGACCGTGCGGCCGGATTCCGATTGCTGATTAAACAACTCGCCAAGTCGTCCGGTCAGGTCATTGAGCGCCTCCGATACACGATCCTCGATTGCGTTATCCACTTCCGACCGCTGCTCGGCCAGTTCGTCAAGCCGTTCTAAAATCCGCGGAATCGCCGTCACGATCCGATCTAACTCGGGCAGATCCACGCGAGGTACGCGCTCGTTCGCCTTCACCTCGTCTTCGTCGTTGATCAGTCCGTCTTCACGCGGCTTGTCGTTAACGACGATTTCTTCGACTTCGTCGTCGTAGTCCGTGGCCATATGCTTTCTCCCGATCAAACACCCAGTTCGATTTTGTCCAAACCACCGGTATCCAAGTAGTAGCGCTCGTCGGCTAAGGTCCGCCACTCGAACGTCACGTTTTTATCCAACTCCGCCGGTTCACCAGCCACATCGCCGCTGACTTCGGTCACTTCCAATTGCTCTTCACCTCCGGGCCCCAGCGTGCGGACAACGGTCACTTGCACGTCGATTTCACCCAGCCGCTGACCAACGTGGACCTTGATCACATAGACCGGCGTGGCTTGAGCGTCGTCGTAGTCGCGTCGCTTGCGGCCAATCACCAGACGTCGATCCGATACGCCCAATTGCATTTCCTCACGGGCGGGTCGCTCGTCGGCCGCAATGCTTTCAAACAAAATCTTTTGTCCATCGATTCGCGACTCGGTCATCACGCCCCAGTAGTAACTCTGCTTAGCGGCCTTATCCTCCATGCGAAACTTGAACTGTGATAGCATCCCGAAGCGGGACGAGAACTCGACCGCCGCACCGACCACGACCGTACTCTTGGGATCAACGATCACTCCAGGATTCAAGTGATCGGGATTTTGGTACGGATACCAAGTGCCGACATAGCGGTTGTACATCGGGATAATGCGTGAGTTTTGCAGCGGTAAATACCGTTGCACCAACTCTTGAATCGATTGCAACTTCGTCGGCAAGCCCGCCAAGAGCACGACATCGGCCTGATGTTCGACGATCGATTCGCAGAAGTCCAAGATCAAATCGCCGAAGACTTCATCGACAATGTCCTCGAAATCCTCGCCATTAAAGAAGAGCTGCAGCGGCTGATTAACTTGATAGTACCCCGCTCCCCAATACCGATCGATCGTGGCTTGCAGCGACTCGACCACTTCCGGCGCGACGAGATCGGGATCGGTGTGCGAAATCTCTTCGTCCTCGACAAGATCGACCGCATGCTCCAAATACTTCTGTGCCAAGGGGACGAACAGCCGGTTGACCCAATTGATCCGCTGGGCGCGAAACTGAGTATTACTCCCGGGAACTTGCGGCCCGAACAAACGCAGGACATCGTGGTCTTCCAAGCCGATGGCGTCAGCGAACTGGGGAATGATGATACATTCGAGTAACCGTTTAACGAGATGGTCACCGGCCAGATAGATCCCGTCGCGGTGCAATGTCTCGCCCACAATCTTGTCGCCCCCAGCCTGTGCGTCGCAACTGTACTTGGCGATCATCAAGTCACTGGTGCCGCCGCCGATATCAATGCAC
>CAUJKL010000225.1 GCA_963204995.1 Planctomycetota bacterium
AGTCCACCGCTGGGTCCGCGAAAATCTGGGCCTGACAGTTCAATCCAAACGTACGCAACTCGCCAGAATCCTACGCTTAAAGCTGACAGAAAACCAACAAGACCCCTAAAGCCACACAATCGCAGATTTTCAACTGGCCAGCGTTGGCCAGGACGCAAATCCTTTTGCGTGCTAGGGATATACGACGATGGCCGAGAGCCAGGACTCTCGGCCGGTTGAGCTAACGGGATTGTCACCCCGTTTCGCAAGAATTGAAAAAGCTCCCCCGGTAGGACTCGAACCTACGACAAGCGGATTAACAGTCCGCTGCTCTACCGACTGAGCTACAGGGGAATGGGTTGGAGAGTTCCATGTTATTTAGTCGGTTGGAAGCTGACAAGGCGTGAAAGGGAAAGTCGTGCCTTGACCTGATCGATCTAACCCCCGTCTTCACCCACGAATTCGTTGATTTCACCATGAGCCCCGGTTCAGTACTCCGGATCTTGCCGATTATGCCAAGTACGACACTATGCAAAGTCGCGGAGAATCTCGTCAGCGGCGTTTTTTCCGCAGGCGCCCATGACACCGCCGCCGGGGTGGCTGGCGGCTCCGCAGTGGTATAGACCGTGAATCGGCGAACGATGGTCTGACCAACCAGCGACAGGGCGGAAACAGTATAGCTGGTGAAAGTGCATCGCTCCCTGCATGATGTTGCCTCCGGTAATCCCAAAGGTTCGTTCGAGATCCAGCGGGCTGAGAACCTGGCGATGTTCGATCGCTGCGGGAACATTGGGTGCATAGCGAGCTAGCTGGTCGACGCATCGATCAGCGAACGACTCTTTGATGTCGTCCCAATGCAAGCCCGCCGCGAGCTTGTACGGGGCGTATTGGACGAACATGGATAGGATGTGTTTGCCCGCGGGGGCAATTGTCTTGTCGACACTCGTTGGCATCGTGATTTCAAGAACGGGCTCTTTGCTCGGCTGGCCGTACTTTGCATCGTCGTAGGCTCGCTCGATGTAATCCATCGACGGACCGATGTGCATGGTGCCGTGGTGTTGCGGACCAATACCCGGTCCCGAGCAGGCGGTGAAGTGCGGTGGCTCGGAGAGCGCCAAGTTGATCTTGGCCGAGGCCGATGAGTAGTCGATCTTGGCAACTGCCGTTCGGAAATCTTCGGGTAACTCAGCGGGATCGACGAAGCGTTCAAATGTCAGGTGCGCGTCGACACTGCTGGCCACGACGGGCGCTTCAAGAAACGAATTGTCCGCCAATAACACGCCGCGAATCTTTCCACGTTCGCTAATGATCTTGCTCACGGCGGCTTCGCGGCGAATTTCGACTCGCAGTTCATCGCACGCGCGTTCCAAAGCATCAGCCAATCCACCCATGCCTCCTTCCACATATCCCCACACGCCTCGCGCGCCCCCCGCTTCTCCCATCACGTGATGCAACAAAACGTAGGCCGTGCCTGGAGCGGAGGGAGGTGCGAAGGCTCCGATGATGGCGTCGGTGGCGAGTGTGGCCCGAAGGACTTCGGATTCGAACCAGCGTTCGAGAATTGGGCGAGCGGCACCGCTCAACAGCTCAATCGCATCGGGGATCTCGCCGCCTAGTGCTGCCAGAGCTTGGTACATGTCCCAAAGTTTTCGCGTGTCGCGGAGTCGTTTACCGACGCCGATCTTTCGCCGATCCTTGGGCAGCGGCAAAGGATCTGGAGCCGCCTTTGCGAGAACCGGTTCGAGGACGGCGGCGACGCGTTCTAGCAGCTCGTTGTAACGGGGATACGCCCGTGCGTCTTTCTCGCTGAACTTGGAGATCTCGCGTTGGTTCAGTCGTTCGTCAGGGCCCATTAGCAACGAACGACCATCGAGCAACGGAGTGAACGAAGACGGGTTTCTCGGCAAGATGTTTAAGCCGAAATGCTTGAGCCGCAGCTCGCGAATGATCTCGGGACGGAAGAGGCTGATGACGTACGCGGCCGTCGAGACTTTATAGCCTGGCCAGAGTTCCTCGGTCGTCGCACAGCCGCCGAGAACGTGTCGTCGTTCCAGCACGCAAACGGACTTGCCGGCTTTTGCCAGATAAGCCGCCGTGACGAGCCCGTTGTGGCCGCCACCGATTACGATACAGTCGTATTTCTTCGTTTGTTTCATCAGCTGCCGCTTCCGTTCAGGCGTTTGTGTCGTCGTGATTGAACCGATCGAGTCGGTCGCGATTGTAGCCGAAGCCGTAGCGATGCCGTAATACCGAAGCTAAGTCGTTGCCGGAACTGCGCAAAGCCTTGGTCCGGCCTACATTGGATACGATTGGAATCGAACCGTTTGTCAGCGACATCCAATTCAGCAGCGGAAAGTGACGACGCCCGGCGGCAGAAATTGCAGGCGAGGCTCTGTATCCTTGCCGCCGCGGTGCTGTGGAGTACGAGTGGGTTCTTTGCGAAGGCACCACTGTTCGAAGCGTGGCCAAAGGAGATCGAGGGCTGGCCAGTGCGCGGCCCGCTGTTGGCGTTTTGGCGAACGACATTTGCCAGCGTGCTGCTGTTTCCGCTGGTCCGGCGACCTCGCCTGTCGGTCAAGCTCGTTCCGACGACGCTGATCTTCGCTGCGATGAGTGTGTCCTATCTGACGGCGATGACCAAGACAAGTGCCGCGAATGCGATCTGGCTACAGAATACGGCACCGGTGTGGATCTTTCTGGTCGGTGCTTTTGTGCTCGGCGACGTCGTGCATCGTCGTGATTGGTGGCTGCTGGGGTTTGCCTTGGCTGGTGTGGGAGTGATTCTGTCGTTCGAGCTGCGGGGGCAGTCGATCGACGGAGCAATGTATGGGTTGTTGGGAGGCTTGACGTATGCCGGCGTCGTGATTTCGCTGCGGTGGCTGCGCGCCGAAGATACGGCCTGGATTGTCGCGATGAACCATTTCGTGACTGGCGTGATTCTATTGCCTTACGTCGTCTACCAGGGAATCTGGCCCACCGCGTGGCAGCTCGCGTTCCTGTGTGCGTTCGGCATGTTGCAGATGGGCTTGCCGTACTGGCTGTTCGCTCGCGGTTTGAAGGGGATTCCAGGCCATGAGGCTGCGGGGCTGGTCTTGTTGGAGCCCATCCTCGTGCCCGTCTGGGTCTTTCTGGCTTGGCGCAACGCGTCGACTTACGAGGGTCCGGCTTGGTGGACGCTGGTCGGAGGCGGTTTGATCTTGATCGGGCTGCTGTGCAGGTACGCGAATCTCCGTCGTATAGGCGATCGGAACAATTAGTTTTGGAGCGAAGCAGAGAATGGGGATGGCGAGTGAGAGAAACCCCAATGCAATTCGGCTAAACCCGAGTCGAGCCGTATCGTCACTGGTTGGCGGATGATCCGTACCGATCATGAAGAGCACGAGGCCGACCATCAGAGCGAGCCCAGCAGAGGCGGCACCAACGATCATGGACATGACCGCAACGCCCATGAAGACACGCGCGATCCAGTGTGCCTTTTTCCCAAAGAGTGCATAGGTGATGTGCCCTCCATCGAGTTGTCCGACGGGCATCATGTTCAATCCGGTGACAAGCAGTCCAACCCAGCCGGCCATGAAAAAGGGATTCAGCTGCGAGTGAGCCGTCATCTGACCGGGTTGATATCCCTTAGGCTGGACGGCATCCATGATCCACTGCACAGCGAGCGGAGAATCGAATTGGTAGGGGCCTGAAACCGGAACCGTTAAATCCAACTGGGCGATTCCAATCCATGTAATCGGGATCGCGACGACCAAGCCGGCGAGCGGGCCAGCGATGCCGATGTCGAACATTTCTCGACGGTTCGCCCGCATCCCATCCATGCCGATCACGGCTCCCATCGTCCCTATCGGGCTGATGACGGGGAGGGGAATGAAGTACGGAAAGCTGGCAGGTATTCGATATCGCAAGGTCGCGAGAAAGTGCCCCATCTCATGCGTTAACAGGATTGATAACACGCAAGCGGCGTAGATCAGCCCATCCTGCCAGTGGATCAGGACGGAGGTGCGAAGCGGCATCATGCTTCCGGTTTGCAGGGGCTCAGTGACGAGAAACTGCCACGTATGCCACTGCGTCGCACCGGCGAGAAATGTCGAGAAACAGGTAAGAATGAAGAGGTTCAGCGGCAACAGCTTACGACGGGGCCGCAGGAAGCGGCGAGTCGCTTGGGTTGGCACGGCGGTTATCAGCTCTGCCTGATAAACGGTTACGGGGTCGGCGGAACCTCCCGGCTGAGGGTGCGAATTCTCACCAATCAGCAGATCATCGCCATCATCGTTGCGAGCCGCTGGCTTCGCGTCATCCATGCCTGAAGCCTCGTGTGATGTGGGTTGTGCGTTCATGCGGTAGGAACATGTCTAACAGGATAGCACACTGACGGCGGAGAGCGGAGAGGCGGAGAGCGGAGAGGCGAAAGCGGAGAGCTAGAAGCAAAGGAGCGGCACCGACGCTTGCTTTCAGCTTTCGGCTTTCCGCCCTCCGCTCCTACTGGCGGATTTCCGTTTGCTTTGGTAATTTTTGAGCTTTGATTTAGTGCAAACTGCATCGGCCGACAGGACGCGACCCATGAAACAAGCGATTGCTGGGGTGAGCCCGAACGAAATCAGCGAAGTTACCGTGATGGAGGTGTGGCCTTCCATCGCGATGTTTAGGCTCGGCCGCCTGATGGGCCGACTGTTCGCGATCCAGGCCGGGATCTACATTTTTCGCGTCGGAAATTTATTTGCTTTGGCTGGGATTCCTTTTGCTTTGGCGTTGTATTTTTTCCGGCTGGCCCCTTCATTCTTCGGCGCACCGTTACATGGCGGCTTCTATCGGCTGACGAATCGACGTGTCATCGTGCTCCGAAACGAGATCAAGTTCTCCGGTCCTTCGATTCTGCCACAGTTCATCTTTGGTGCCGAGGTCAAGTCGGTCGAGCTGGATCGATTTGATTCGATCGAAATCGAGCGGCTGCCTGGCCAGTTGTGGTACGATGCCGGCGATCTGGTTTTTCGCCGGGCGGGTGTGGAAACTTTTCGGCTCGAAGCGGTTTCTCGTCCAGATTCGTTTCGCCACACTTGCTTGAAGTCACACGTCTCTTTCGTCGGTGTCAAGCAAGCTCTCGCACGTCAACCAGTTCACGCGTAGCGAGCCGATTGACGATTAACTGTAGCCCTCGGCCGGCGAGCGCCGATGGCATGCCGGGCAGTTCTTTGCCTTGTTTAAGCGTCTGTGAGTAATCCAGCGGCAGGTGTACGAACGCGGATTGCGTCTTGAGACTCATCGACTCCGCGAAATAGTGCGAAAGATACAGTGTTGCATTGCACAAGTACGAGCCCGCGTGATAGGAAACGGTGGTCGGAATGCCCTCGGCCCGCAACAGGCTCGACCACTCATCGAGCGGCAGCGCACTTCGATAGGCGACGGGCCCGTCTTCAACGAGCCGCCGGAACTCTTCGGGACGTTGTTCGGATCGACCACCGACGTTCAATCCGATGGCTTCCAGCTTGACCGACGCCGAACCAGGGGCTTGCCCCAGGTGCAGCGCGTAGTCGTAGTCAGATTCAAGATCCTTCCGCAAGCGTTTGGCGACAGCGTCGAAGTCGACCGGATAGAGCCGTGTCGTGACATTCGTGTCGGGCCCTAACTGCTTTGTGAATTCGATGAGAGCGAGCCAGCTGGAGTTGTCACTCCAACCACCGTAGGGCTCGAAAGCTGTTATGAAAATACGAGGCATTACCATTTGTCCTGCGGGACAAGTCGGCTCCACGCGCCTGCCGCGAGCCGCCAATCCGAGGTCCGTTTTTCCGTAGCGTGTGACTATACCGGTGCGCAGAGGCCATTTCAACGAAGGGCGGGCCGCGTAACTTGCACTTGGGTAAGGAATGCCATAGCATCAAAGTCGTCTAGCAAGGCAACCAGTTTATATACCCCATCGAATCTCGTAGGGCCAGCGATGCTATATCGTCGACTCTTTTTGTTGAGCGGTTTGTGTGGATTGTGCCTGGCAGGATGTGGCGGATCGTCCGAGCCGGGACGCCACGCGATTTGGGGAACGGTCAGCGTCAACGGGACCAGCATCGCCAAAGGCTCCATCAGCTTCCTACCTTCTCAAGGTGTATCAGGCCCACCCGCAACAACGTTGATTGAGGAAGGCGAGTACCGTTTTGCTAAGGAAAATGGGCCCTTTGCGGGTGCGTATCGCGTGGTAATTGGAATCGAATTGGAACCCGTCGCCGATGGTGGCAGCGCGGCCGCAGCGGCTGCAGGGCTTTCGAGCGGGATTAAGGTCGCCCCCCCACCAGAAGATGCGCGGCGGTATCGTCCAGGGCCACCTAAATCGACGCCGCCAAAGACGCAATGGGAAACTCAGTGTACGATTGAGGAAAACGGAGACGACCAGAAGGATTTCAATTTAAGCGGGTGAGAGCCAGCACCGCTCGTTGTTTCACAGGGGACTTCTTATGCCAAAGAACGTGCATCGTCGAGGCTTCACGCTCGTCGAGTTACTGGTTGTGATCGCGATCATCGGAATTCTCGTCGCGTTGCTGTTGCCAGCGGTCCAGGCTGCACGCGAAGCGGCGCGACGAATGAGTTGTTCCAACAACGAAAAACAAATCGTCTTGGCACTCCATAACTATCACGATTCGTATCGCACGTTTCCCTCAGGCAGCATGCAACCAGTTGCGGGTTCCTATTCATGGGGCTATTTGGCGTTAACGCTTCCGTTTCTTGAGCAGACGGGCGCTCACGACAAAGTCGACTTTACCGTTAAACAGTGCGGTACACACCTGAAGTCGTTGCAAGCGGCAGGTGGCGGCGATCCTGCATCAATTCTGATCAAGCTGTTCGTTTGCCCCAGCGATCCACGCAGTGATCGTTCGCTGCTTAGCGGACCGACCGGGCCACTGCCGGCGTCCGGTGACGTTGGAGTTCTGTTCCCGGCGAATTACTTAGGAATGGGAGGCAGTAACGACCTCGATGTTACGAGTACTCCGCTGGGTTGCATCGCGGTGGGTGCGTCCAACGCATGGCCATTCGCTGGAAATGGGATGATGTACCTAAATAGCAGTACCCGATTCGCCAGCGTCACGGATGGCACGAGTTCGACAATCTTCATCGGAGAACGAACGATCACCCGAGATCTCGGTTGGGGATGGCCTATCTGCGGCGGCTGGGAATGCGAGCATTTCGTCAGTTCCACACTGGGGTTCTCGCGAGGAGACAAAGATCCGTACTTCATCCATGCACAACACCTGGGAAGCTGGCATCCCGGCGGAGCACACGTTGCTTTGGTGGATGGAAGTGTTCGTTTTCTAGCCTACACGATTGACTACAACACTTATATCGCATTGTCGACACGAGCCAATGGTGAGGTCGTCGGTGATTTCTAGACGGTAAGACCAGGCGACCATGCATCACGATTGGGAAGCGAGCGGCTTGCGGTTGCCGCTGTTGATTACAGGAGTGGCAGGCGTCGCGGGCTATAATGCGTTTCGCTACTTCTCCGCGCGATACCCCGGCCAAGTCATCGCGACTCGACGCGCGGACAACTGGCCGCTACAAGGCGAAGGCATCGTCGCCTGTGACGCGGGCGATGGCGAGCAACTCGCGAAGTTGTTTGAACAATATCGCTTTCGATCCGTGTTGAACTCTGAAGGCTCCTGTGCATTAAAGTCTTGTGAACTCGACCCGGCGATGGCGTATCGCGTGAATGTGAGCAGCGTCGAGACCTTGCTCAAAACGATTGAATGTCGCGATGTTCGCTTGGTTCACCTGTCGATCGACTTGGTGTTTTCGGGAGAAGGAGATGGGTTGCACGTCGAGGAAGATGACACGAACCCCGTAACAGTCTATGGCAAAACGATGCTCGAAGCCGAACGGTTGATCTTGGATCGTCGGCCGGATACGTGTGTCTTGCGAATCTCGTTGCCGATGGGTATCAGCTTTAACGGTCATGCAGGTGCCATCGACTGGATTCAGTCGCGTTTCAAGAAGTCGAAACCAGCGACCTTGTACTACGACGAACTGCGTTCGCCGACGTATACCGACTGCCTGAATTTGCTGCTCGAAGACGTACTTCAACGCGACCTGGCGGGAATGTACCACGCGGGTGGTCCAAGGCATCTCAGCCTGTATCAAATCGCCCAGGTCATTAACCGCGTTGGCGGTTATGCTCCCGAACTGCTGCACGGCTGCCTCCGCCACGAAGCCGGCCCGATGCCCCCGCGAGCCGGCAATGTCACGATGCGATCCGAAAAGCTGGCTGCGGCGTTAGGCTACGAGCCGTTTTCACCATGGCCTTGGTTTGATGAGCACTATCCGAACGACCCGCAATGGCACTACAACCGGACAGCAACGAATCCCGGTGGGCCAGAGCTTTTAGCATCCGTCCTCTACAAGAATCCCTGTCGCCACGTGGGTGTCCGCAAATAGTACAAGCTCGCTTGGATTTCCCTCGCTTTGTGGGTACACTTCTCGAAGAGAACATCAGAGTTGTAGATCTCGATCCAAGTCATGGACAGCACCTTCGTGTGTTTTGGACCGGTTGTTAACGTAATCACAGGCAAGTGTTTACTCACCGGCGTGCGTTCGAACGCAGAACGAGGTAACACCTCACTTGTATTCGTGAAAGGCGATTGATGAGTTTGAGATGGCAGTTCTAAAGGCGACGCGAGGGCTTGCGCCCGGCACTATCTGTAAGCTCAATTCCGGCTCTGTCGTGGTAGGTCGCAATCCGAAGGTCTGCGATATCGTCTTGGAACACTTCGCCGTCAGTCGCGAGCATGCTCGCATTGAGACAATCGACAAGAAGAGGTATTTGCAAGACCTCGGTAGCCGCAATGGTGTGTTGATCAACGGTCGAGCCCTCAAGCCCGGGCTGGAAGGTCGTCAACCGCTTTACTCTGGCGACCGCATCGAAATCGCCGCGTTCGAGTTCATCTATGATGAAGACCCGTCGACCGCTGATCTGGTCTTCATGGAAGATGATACAGCGCGTCCCGGCATCTTATCGACGCTAGAGTGTTCGACCGACAGCTCGCAGCGACGCAAGGCAGGGCTGCGGCTCGACAAGTTGCAAACGCTGGTTGGAATCATCGAGGCTCTCTCGCATGAACTCGATTTGGAACGAATGCTTCCGAAAATCATCGCGAGTCTTTTTCGTGCATTTCCGCAAACACAGATCGGATGTGTGCTGCTGCGCGACGAAGCGGGACAATTCATCCCCGCCGCAGCGCAAGTCCCGACGGGAAGTTCATCGCCTGTCCGCGTAAGCCGGACGATCGTGGACGAAGTGGTCGAACAACGCTGTGCAATACTGGCATGCAGTACGGGTTCGGATTCGGCGATTGACAAAGAATTGGCAAGCGAAGAGACACTCCGGAGTTCGGTGATTTCAGCTCCCTTGTTGAACCGTGACACCGAGTGCTTTGGTGTGATTCAATTGGAGATCGCCGACGGGAACGAACAATTCACTCACTCCGACCTCGAGTTGCTCGGCGCGGTCGCGCGACATCTGGCCGTCGTCATCGAAAACTCACGGCTCCACGGTTCTGTGCTTCGCGAACAGCGCACGGAATTCGAAGCCCGGTTCAGAAAGCTCATCGAAGGATCGATTCAAGGGATTTTGATTCATCGACTGTTCAAGCCGTTGTTTGTCAACGAAGCCTGGGCGGCTTTGCATGGCTACACCGTGCAAGAGGTGCTCGCCATGGAGAGCACGTTGCACTTAATCGCGCCACTGGGGCGTGATCGGGCCATGCAGTTTGCCCTGGCTCGGATGCGCGGCGAAGATGTGCCCGCTCGTTACGAAGCCCAGGAGATGCGCCGAGATGGCTCGATCGTCTGGGTTGAGAAGTTTATCTCGGTGATTGAGTGGGATGGTCAGCCGGCAGTCCTGACTGCGTTGATCGACCTGAGCCAGCGGAAACAAGCGGAAGAAGCGTTACAGAACGCTCACGATGATTTGGAACGCCGAGTCAACGAACGTACGGAAGAACTTGCCACGGCAAACTATCAGCTTCAAGAGGAAGTCCTCGAACGCCAGCAGGCGGAAGAGGAACTCCGCGAGTCGGAATCACTCTATCACTCATTGGTCGACCACATTCCGCTCTGTGTTGCGCGCAAGGACATGGAAGGGAGATTTACGTTCGTCAACAAGTCGCTATGTAATCTGTTTCGAATGACATCGGAGCAAATCATTGGGCAGACCAATTACGAATTGTTTGGTGTCGACACTGCCGAAAGGCACCGCGTTTGGGAAGAACAGCTAACAGTGAGTGGAAATGCGGGTGAATTTCAAGAATCCGTGCGATTGCCGAATGGCCTTGAATTCTACATCCAAAAGATCAAGACGCCGATCTATGGAAGCGACGGAGAGGTAATTGGATTTCAGTCGCTCTTTTGGGATATGACCGCTCAAAAGAAAACGGAAGAAGAACGCAATCGATACGCCGCCGAGTTGGAACGGAGCAATCGCGATCTCGAACAGTTTGCCTACAGCGTCTCGCATGATTTGCAAGCTCCGCTCAGAACCATCGCCAGCTACTGTCAACTGCTTCAGCGTCGTTACGCGGGACAGTTTGATGCGGATGCCGACGAGTTTCTAGAAGGCTCCGTCGAAGGCGCGAGACGGATGAAGCGGTTGCTCGACGATCTGTTAACTTTTTCCCGAATTACGACGGACACGCGACCGTTCTCGGAAACAGACTGCAATGTCGTTGTAAGCGAAGTGCGAAATAACCTCGAGTTGCAGATTCGTGAGACCGGTGCGGAACTGACCTGCGACCAACTGCCGGTGGTCGTGGGAGACCGCAGCCAACTGATGCAGCTCTTTCAAAACTTGATCGGAAACGCCATCGCATATCGAAGTGATCTGCCGCCGAGAGTTCATATCAGTTCGGAAGCGTTGGCGAATGAGTGGGTGTTCTGCGTGAAGGATAACGGCGTCGGGATCGAACCGAGACAGCACGAACGCGTCTTCCAAGTCTTTCAACGCTTGTTTGCCGAACACGAACGCCCGGGCTCGGGGATCGGGCTTTCCATTTGCAAACGGATTGTCGAACGCCACGAGGGTCGAATGTGGCTGACATCGGAACCCGGTAAGGGCAGCGAGTTTTACTTTACGATCGCGAGGCAACCCGCACAGCCGCAACAGGTTCAATCCGCGTAATCCGTTTACGCGTTTTGCGACCGAAGGCGATCATACAGCAACAACCCAACGATCGTTTTGGCGTCTTGAATCTTACGAGCCACGATCAACTCCAGCGCTTCTTCCCAAGAGACCACAAGATTCTCGATCTCTTCTCCGGGTTCACGGGCGGCACCGATCGGTTCTAAATCCGTTGCGACAAAGAGATGCATGCGCTCGTCCAGAACGCCGGGTGATAAATAGAAGCCGTGAAGCTCGCGCATCGCGCCGGCCTTGTACCCGGTCTCCTCGTGCAACTCGCGATAGGCGGCCTGCTCGGGCGGTTCCGGCGGCTCTAACGTCCCAGCGGGGAGTTCAATCAGAGTCTGGTTGACCGAGACGCGGAAGTTCCGAATCAAGCAAACATGCTGATCGTCCACCATTGGAATAATCGTCACGGCACCCGGATGACGAACGATCGCACGAGTTCGTATCTGACCGTCGGGAGTTCTGCGCTCGACCTCTTCAACGGAAAATCGGCTCGTTACAAGCAACGGTTTTGAGGCCACAAGGATAGCTCCGTCTAGTACTGAGTCAATGCTTAATCTAAGGGTTGTGTGCCACTGGCTCTGCCAGTGCGATCCTGGTGTTTTGTCGTTCGAAGCGCACTGGCAGAGCCAGTGGCACCTCAATTCTTCGCCTTGACGAAGCACTTTCTCGATCAATAAATCACGCCGCCACGAATCAAGGCCGTGTTGTCTGCGGTGATGTCGGGCAGCGCCGAGGCGAATTTCGCGGTTCGTGAAAAGACGTAACCGACCTCAATTCGATAGCCAGCGCCACCGTTAAGCTTGCGCTCGAGTCCCAGCATCACGCGGTAGTCGAGTAAGGTGACAAAGTCGGCGACACCGCTACGATCGTATGCGAAACTGTTGCCGCCAAATTCGCCAGCCAAATACAGCCAGTCTTCATAGCCGGGCGTCGCATCGATTCGATAGGAAAACTTCGGGCGCGGGAATATCATCTCATAGCGTTGGTTAACCGTTGGATTCCAGATGATGCCACCGGCGGGAAGCAATCGTATGTCATTGCGGTTCAAGTACAGAACGCCGAACACAAGCTGCAGTTGTTCCGGAACCCAGTCGTAGCGGGCGAGTGCTTTGCCCGTCAAGCGGAACGCGTCGTTCGTATTGACATCGAAATCGGTGTAGAGCGACGGTGCGACTCCGATGATCGCGGTCCAACGTTCGTTGAACCTCGGTAACCAGAGAAAGTCGACATATGCTTCGTATAGCCTCGCCGGCAGCATCGGCGTTACGGGGCCGTCAAGAAAACGGACGTTAAACGTAGGCGTGATCAGCAGCGGCCACTCGCGCTTCGGTGCGGGCACGGCAACGGTCAGCGAGAGATCCAACTCGTTCACCCCGAAGCTGTTCAAGCTGCCTCGATCGATGTAGGTTCCGGTCAGCGCGGCCTTTTGGAAAAATCCGTCTTTGTGATCGGAGACATGCCCGATTATTCCGGGCGGTCCCTCTGTCCAGAACTGCGGTTGGGGAGACACTGCATTGCCGCCGTTCGCCGGTGGCAACATTTCCGGTAGGACTTCGGAAGGCGATGGAAGTCTCGCAAACTGCGATTCGTAGCCGTTCGGCGTCGGAAGGAAATAATTCGCGGTCGGATCGGGGCCTTGGTACATCAAGGGCACGTGTTCGAATTCCGCGCCAGGGAACGCATCTTGCGCGAGACCCGGTACACCGATTAGCACGATCGCAAGCGCGGCAAGCGATCGCAGCATGGTCGGTTGTGCCACTGTTGCGAACATAGGCATTCACGCGTCTAGCGACGACACTAGTACGTCAGGCCTCCGCGCACCATGACGGAGTCGTCGAGTTCCTGTTTCAAGATGGGCCCCTGTGCGAACACCAGTTGCCGGTTGAATACATAGGCTGCTTCGACAAAGCCGCGAACGCCGCTTTGGCAGGTCCACTCGAGCCCGCCGCCGACGCGATAATCATTGATATCCACTCGCCGATCACCACTCGCCGGAACCGACTTGGTAGCACCCAGTGGCAGCAAAGGGTTCATGAGCAGAACCACATCGCGTTCGACGGTCCACGAGCCACCGCCGATTTCTCCATTGACATACCACCACACATCTGTGTTCCCAAACGTCGTCAGATATTGGGCGAGTTTCGGCTTGGGGAAATAGATGTCGAATCGCGTCTGGGGATTCGGCCGCCACAGGATGCCGCCCGCCGGTAGCAACCTGTAGTCGAGTCGGTCGAGATAGGTAACACCGCCCTTGATCGCAACGGTTGGTGTCAATCCAAGAACAAGCAACCCAGTTCCCTGGAGCCGTATACTGTCCGTCGTGACCGTGTTGAAGTCGGAATACACTCCCACACTAAAGTCGATGTCACCGCCGAATTGCGGCGTGAGCATCGGCTGCCAACCAAAGTCCAAGTAAGTGCTGTAGACTCGCGCTGGCAACTCGGTCGCAAACGCACCCGGTGCGGCCGTCAGCGGCAGCATCGGAGAGCCTGCTGGAATGGGAACGGTCGGAACGGGGTCGGTAGTCGGTCCATCCCAGAATTGGAAGATGAAGCCGGGCGAGACTTGCAACGGCTGACCGCTGTACATGAAATTTGGGAAGTTCATCGTCGTCGCCAACTCGATGTCATTCGTATCGAGCTTGGTAGGCGCATCACCGCCATTCACCCAGGTGTACGTCAACCGCACGTCCTCAAACAACCGCAGATACTGACCGGGTTGAGGCTGCGGCAGATTCCAATTGGGAAGCCCGAGTCCATTCGGAAATAAAACCGGAGGCTGCTGTGGATAGGCACCGGGGGCATAAGTCGGACTTGGCACTTGATAGTTGGGCGGCGCGCTCGTTTGTGGAAATTGCGGCTGCGGATAGACCGGCTGTGTGTAGTTCGGTTGTATGTAATTCGGCTGGATCGAGCCGCTTTGCGGGCTAGGCGTTTGCCAAAACGGTGTCGTCGACGCGCCTGCGGAGGGAGAATTCGCCGAGGGCGACAATAGCGAGGGCGGCTGTGACGCAGCGTTCGGATTTGTCGCGTACGGATCGAAACGCGGGGGCCCCAGTGTGGTGGACGGAGCTTGTGCGACCTGGGGGCTTAGTCGCGGAACCGGGGCGAGAGGGTTTCCCGTCACGGAACCTTGCTGCCCCGTGCTTTGTGGAACCTGAATCCGCGGTTGAGCGCGCACAACACCAGTCGCAAGTACGACCAGCGCTAATGACCAACTCAAACAAAACAGACGATTCCGCACAATTGCCTCAAGCCCAGAGTAGTCGAGTGACGATTAGACAAGCTTTCGAAGGGCCGGCGTAAATAGCAGAGAATGCCTCCGCAGGTCAAGATCGCTCCGCAAGAAAGCGGGAGCCGTCCGTCCGCATTTGACCGATCGGCTCCAACGTCGTGGCAGGCGTCGTGAGACTTCTGTTGCCCGAACTCCCAGGCGGTCCGTTTCGTTCGCTAGCAACGCACGTCGTTGACGCCCGGATCAGTCGCTGGATCGGTGTCGTAGCATATCGTCGCATACCAGCTCGCCTGGAACCTCACTCCAAATCGACGTCGTCCGGCGGAACGGCAGTTGCGAGCGGGGCGTGCGCCCCGTTTGACAATCCGGCTTCGTCGGAATACCGTGAGCGGTGCAATGACTACCTTCGCCGCCCGTTCCACAACCAGCTATTTTCATTACGCAGCCAGTTTGCTGGCGCTTGCCGGAGTTGTCGTCTCGTCGTTGGGAATTATGTTTGTACCCGCGACAAAGCAGGATTCATCCCAAGCGTTTCCCTGTCAGGGCGGTAGTTGCGGGTGTACTTCCGCAGCGCAATGCTGGCAAAGTTGTTGCTGCACCTCAGTGGCCGAACGCCTTGCCTGGGCCGATGCGAACGAAGTGATTCCGCCTGCATTCCTCGTCGAGTTGGCAGCGGCCGCGACGAAACATCAACTTGCCAGTCAACCGAAAACTTGTTGCAGTAGTGATTCTTCTCCGCAGGGCGGAGCGAGTCCGTGTGCGAAAGATCGCGAAATCGAGTCGCCTGCCCATGTTGTCCTGATCAGCGATCTTAGTCGATGCCGCGGATTGGCCAAGTACATCGCGATCTTCGGTTCTGCAATCTGCGAACCGTTGCCGGACGTAGCGACATTCGAGCTCGTCGCAAGCTCATGGCTTCGTTCTCGCGACGACACCTTTGACTCACCTCTCCCTTCTCCTCCGACTCCGCCGCCGCGCATTTCCGCGTAGGAGCGCGCTCGTGCTTTGCTTGTATCGTCTGCGAATGTGCGGACAGTGTACTAATCCAGCTTTTGGCGCGTCGCGTTAGTCGAGTCTGCTCTCGTACCCGTCGCTCTTTTGCGCACACGCTCAACCTTGTCGAGCGCATTGCCCGCAACGTGCGATCCTGCCTTGTACCAGCGAAGGAGAACTGCCATGCACAAACGTCATGGTTTTACGTTAGTCGAACTGCTTGTTGTGATTGCCATCATCGGAATCTTGGTCGCTTTGTTGTTGCCTGCAGTCCAGGCGGCACGAGAAGCCGCACGTCGAATGCAATGCGGCAACAACCTGAAGCAATGGGGGTTGGCTCTGCATAACTATCACGACACCTTTCGAGCATTCCCGATGGCGAACGCTCAGAACTATATGCCCAATGTCCAAGGTTTTTCGCCGCAGGCACGGTTGTTGCCATTTGTGGAGCAGCTCAATCTGCAGGACCAACTTGATTTCTCGCAGCCCGCCTTCACGGGGCCTTGGAATGCGTTGATTCCCAATCCTCAATTCGCGGCTACATTTGCCACGCCACTGGCGGTCGCGCTGTGCCCCAGCGATCCAGCTCCAGTTTTGAATGTCGGTGCCGGAGGTGCCGTGTATTCTGGAATCAACTACATGGTGAGCTATGGAAGTGGAACGGGAGCCAACTACGACCTGCGTTGGCGAACCGACGGTGTCGTCTATGAAAACTCAGGAACGCGATTCGGTGATATTATCGACGGAACATCGAACACTGTATTCATGAGCGAGACCGTGCGCAGCGTCGGTGCCGACTTTACGTTACCTGCCGGTACGCTTCCCAAATCTCCGTATCAAGCCACGCTGAATGGTTCGTCCGGCGTGAGTCCAGCGGCGCAGCCCGTGCAGGGATTGGCGGCCACAGGTGGAAGCTGGTCGAACGGCACTGGAGGTGTGATTCGGAATCCGGATCTATCGGCGATCTGGCCCACGATGTCGAGTTGGCGAGGGGCGTCGAGCGCGGCGTTGCGCGGACGTGGCACATCGTGGGCTCACTCGGGTGCCATTAGCACACTGACGAACGGTTACAGCACTCCCAACAGTCGAATTCCAGATTTGGTGATTCACTTCACCGGCTTCTTCGCACCGCGCAGCTTTCATCCGGGCGGAGCCCTGGCCACGATGGGTGACGGCTCGGTTCGATTCTTCACCAGCACCATCGACGCGGCGACTCATCGCGGCCTGCACAGCCGTGATGGCGGCGAAGTGCTGAGCAACTACTGAGACTACTTTTTCCTCTTACACAAAGGGTACACACATGACTTGGCGACTTGTCATCCTGGCCGTTTTCTGTGTCTCGTCCGCCTCGGCTCACGACAGTTGGGTCGAAACGAACACGAACCTGGTTCGATCTGGTGATGCGATACACATCGATCTGAAACTAGGAAACCACGGTAACGACCATCGCGACTTTAAGCTGGCGAGCAAGATCGACGCCAAAGATTGCACACTGCACGTGATCGCACCGGATGGAAAGAAGTACGATTTGCGCGAAGGATTGTCCGATGTTGGTTACGCGCCCAAGGAAGGTTATTGGACAGGCAAGTTCGTTGCCGCGCAGCCTGGCTTGTACGTGGTAGCGCACAGCTCGGATCGCGTTGTCAGTTATGCACCAACACGATCTGTCAAAAGCGCGAAGACGATGTTCGTCGTCAGCGACAGTCTCGATCGGGTCGCCCGTGCTCAGACCGGGTTTGATGCGCCGCTCGGACATGCTTTGGAAATCGTCCCCACGTCGAACCCTGTCGTGCCGATGGGGCCCGGTCAGCCGATCAACATCCAACTTTTGTTCCAGGGCAAGCCTTGGGCGGATGCGCGAGTGTCTTTTATTCCACGCGGTGAGACACTGGACGAAGGTTTCGATGCAGAGTACGAGCGAACCACCGATGCGGATGGGCGAGCGAGCTTCACTCCGCGCACAGGCAACGTCTATCTCGTTGTGGCCCATCGCCTGGAACCACAGCAAGCGGGCGACGGCTACGAGAGCACCAAGTACTCCGCTACATTAGTTGTGTACGTGCCGGAGGTCTGCCCCTGCTGTAACGAATAAATCGGAGAAGCTCGTGACGAGCGATTCACGCCCCAACATTATCTTCATCATCACGGACCAGCAGCGTTACGACACGATCCGTGCGCTGGGCTATGACTACATGGACACGCCGAACTTGGATCGGCTGTTCACGGAAGGCGTGACGTTTACCGATTGCCATGTCACGGCGGCATCGTGCGCACCGGCGCGTGCGAGTCTATTCAAGGGCTACTATCCACACACGACCGGTATTTTGAAGAACGCCGATCGCTGGCGTCGCTCGTGGATCGAGTTGTTGAACGATTCGGGATATCACTGCACCAATGTGGGCAAGATGCACACGTGGCCGTTCGAAACAGAACTTGGATTCGACGAGCGATACGTCGTCGAGAACAAGGATCGCTATCTGGAGGGCCGGTACTACTTCGACGAGTGGGACAAGGCCCTTCGCTTTCGCGGACTGATTAAGCAACAGCGCGAACTGTATCGCCAACGAGCCGATTATCGAGATCGTCTTGGCGCGTTCGAGTGGGAACTTCCCGAAGACACACATCCAGACAATTTCGTCGGCGACATGGCAACGTGGTGGATCGATAGCTATCCCAAGACGCAACCGCTGTTTCTTCAAATCGGCTTCCCCGGCCCGCACCCACCATACGACCCCGTGCCACGCTACGCCGATCCGTATCTCAAGAAGAACCTTCCGCTGCTTGAAGTAACGCAACACGAGCTCGACAACCAGCCGCCGGCATTTAAGGAATTGCGCGAGCACAATCACCAGATCGACCATGATTCGGTGGTACTCGAATTGAATCCGACGCACGAGCAGCGTCATCTACAGCGCGCGTACTACCTCGCCAACGTGACGATGATCGACGAGAAAGTTGGGCAGATTCTGCAGGCCCTGGAACGAAACGGCTATCTCGACAATTCGATCATCATCTTCACCTCCGACCACGGCGATTGCTTGACGGATCACGGGCACAGTCAGAAGTGGACGATGTACGATTTGATCACTCGCATTCCGCTCACCGTCTGGGCACCGAGACGTTTCTCGGCTCGCAAGGTTGATTCGTTATGTCAGCAGATGGACCTTGGACCGACGATCCTGGAACTCGCGGGGATTGAAGTGCCGTCAACTTTAGAAGCCATCTCGCTGCTCGACGCACTGGAAGGAGCCGATTGGAACGGCCGCAACTTTGTCTTTGCCGAACAGATCAAGGATGGGATTTTGACGGGGTGCGAGTTCATGACGATGGTTCGCAACAAGGCGTGGAAACTGGTCCACTTCCTCGACGAACCGTACGGCCAGCTGTTCGATATGCTTCACGATCCGAACGAGGTAAACAACCTCTGGTCCGATCCGAACGCAGCTTCCATGAAGCAAGAACTTCTCGGTGTGCTGCGCGAATGGCGAATTCGCAGCGGCATCGAGACCGCGAACTGGTCGCAGGACTGGCGCTAAGGAAATCCCGAGTGGGCCGCGATCCGCCGTCCGCTCTCCGACGTTCGCTCTACGCCTTCATCTCTTTTGCCACCGATGGCGAGTGCTTGTGCATGGTCATTTCGTTGCCGTGCGAATTGTACGACACTTCGTCCATCAGCGACTCGATCAGGGTCAGCCCACGATGATGTCCCTGCTCGAATCGGTCTGCGGTCTTGCGATTCGCCACGAATTGCTTGCTGAAGCCGCGGCCTTGATCGCGAATTACAAAACGTACGTCGGTTGGCGTAAGATGCACGACAACGAGGATCCGTCGGTCACGAATGTGCGGGGCACGACGACGCTCGTCGACCAATCGGCGGAGGAGTTGGTCATCCAACTCGGCACGAACTTTTGACAATTCGTGTTCGTCGATCTCCAAGTTGCCGTGATACATGGCGTTCAACAACGATTCTTCCAATGCTTCACCAATGCGAATTCTTTCGACCGTGTCGCCGAAGGCCTGATCGGCCATGATCTGCTGAACGTGGTCGACAAACGTTCTCAGCAGCGGCAAGTCGTTTTCCAGCCAGAAGCGACAATTGTAATCCAACATGCACTGGCCCAGGCGTTGACGATTGCGTTGCACCATCGCGTGTCCAACAACGCGATCAACGGTCTCGACCAATCGTTCTGCGCGTCGGGACTTCGGGACATAACTTGCGGCTCCCGCATCCAAGGATTCGAAGGCCGTCGTCTCGTCGCCATAGGCCGTCATCAAGATTACTGGCAGCTCTGGATACTGCCGTCGCACGTACCGCACCAGTTCCAGCCCATCCATCTCGGGCATGAGCAAGTCCGTGACGACGAGATTAGGCGACTCGGCGATAATCTTTTCGACCGCCTCCTTTCCATTCGTCGCCAGCACGATGCGGTAATTTGGATTTCGGATCAGCATCGATTCGACCAGCAGCCTCTCGATCGGCGAATCGTCAACAACAAGGATGGTGGATTTCATTGTGTTTCTCCGTTCGCACTTTGCAGCAGATTCTGTTCCGCCGCTTCATGTGCTTTAAGTTGTTCGTAAAAGGAGTCTACGCGCACGGCGATATGATGAGTCAGGCTCGCAAATCGGCGTTGATCCAACAATCGCTCTGCTCGATCGACGATCGCGCAGATGTCGAGATACATCGATTGGTGCTGAGCCCGCAGTGCAGAGGCCCGTTCGCTGAAGCGAGGGTCGACGAAAGCTGGACTCTCGAAATAGCCGTAGTATTCCTCGAGCGTGAAATACAAGCCGAGTTGATCCTGCAATTGCTGAAGCAACTCGACCGCTCTCTGTGGGTGCAGGCGGGTCGACAGGGGATGAGAGCACAGATTCGTCAGCTCGCCGAGTATCTGCCACAGTTCCCCGCTTGCTTCTTTGATCTCGTGCATGAACGCAGCATTGACCGTGATGAGTGGCTTCGCAAGTCCGTGACTTGCTCGTCTTGTCGCCTTCATCGAAGTATTCGGCATCTTCTTCTCCTTGGACTCCGCCAACGGGCGCTATTCCTCCATATCTATACTAATTCTCAGCACCAGCGTTTGTTCCGGTAATCGGGTGAACGACGGAAGAGATATGGGGGAATCCCCTATAACTCGATTGCTTGACGAAGAAGGAGCTCGCATGCCACACTGGAGGCGTTCCGCAACCGGTGCTTGTTCTTTTTCCGGGTGGTTGCGCGATGAATGGTAAACTCGTCAACATCTTGGCCATCGAAGACAGCGTGGCCGATATACATTTGATCCGTGCGGTGCTGCACGCGGTTCCGCGATTCCACTTCGAACTTCGCCACGCGCGCGGGCTCACCGAAGGGCTTCACATGTTGTCGCGAGATGCCTGCGACGTGGTTTTATTGGATCTCATGTTGCCGGACAGCATGGGGTTAGAAACAGTTGATCAAGTCCATCGAGCCGCGCCTTCCACGCCAATCATCGTGTTGACACACGTCGACGATGAATCGAATGCAGTTGAAGCCGTGCGGCGAGGCGCACAGGATTACTTGTTCAAAGCAAGGCTTGATGGTCCGCTGGTGTCTCGTGCTATCCGGTATGCAATGGAACGCAAGCGTGCGGAACGCGTGTTGAACGAGAGCATTGCAGCGCGTCAGATTTTGGAGGCGGAAGTTCTGAAGATCAGCACTCATGAGCAACAGCGGATCAGCCAAGACCTCCATGACAGCGTCGGTCAGCAACTAACCGGTTTGAGCTATATGACGCGCAGCCTGGCAAAGCGACTTGCACAAAGTTCCCCGTCCGAAGCTGCCGCCGCTCAAATGATCGTTGAAGGAATCCAGACGGCGTTGACGGAAGTTCGCAACGCGATTCGTGGCTTGGCACCGGTCGAAGTCGATGCCGAGGGGCTCATGGTGGCCCTGAAGCGACTCGTCGCCACTACCGGAGAACGCTGCGGAATCGAATGCCGTTTCACTTGCTACGACCCGGTTCGCATCGAAGACAACGATACCGCAACGCATCTGTACCGAATCGCGCAAGAGGCACTTCACAACGCCGTGAAGCACGCTCGGGCCAACCACATTCTTGTCAGGCTACAACGGAAGACGGACGATCTCGTGCTGGAAGTGTCCGACGATGGAATCGGAATGAATGGCCGCGCACTGAACAACTCGGGAATGGGCTTGCATATCATGCACTACCGCGCTCGAATGATTGGTGCCAAGTTGGATGTGTCATCGGGTGCCGGACGTGCAACTTCGGTGACTTGCACCGTTAGACAGGAGTTCGCACATGCCTGCGACGACACTTAAGTCGAAGTCGAAACCGATTCGCATCCTAGTTGTCGACGACCACGCTCTCGTCCGCCTGGGACTTAGTCAGCTAATCTCATACGAACCAGACATGGAAGTGTGTGGTGATGCCTGCGATACAACCGAGGCTTTGCAGAAGGTTAAGACGTTGCAGCCGCATCTCGTCATCTTGGACATCTCGTTACAACGGGGCAACGGGATCGAATTGACCAAGACTCTGAAGGCGCGGCACCCCGACGTCAAGGTGCTGATTTCTTCGATGCATGACGAGTCCTTGTTTGCCGAGCGGGCGTTGTGTGCGGGAGCGGTCGGCTATATCAACAAACAAGAGGCCACCGAAAAGGTCGTCGAAGCCATTCGACAGGTTCTCGACGGGCAGATCTACCTTAGCACCGAGATGACAAGCCATCTGCTGCATCGCCTTGGTAACCATCGCGAGAAGCGGCTCGAACGTACGTCCGTCGAATTGCTGTCGGATCGCGAGTGCGAAGTGTTCGAACTGATCGGTCGCGGAATTCCCACCCGCGCGATCGCCAAACAATTGCATCTAAGTATTAAGACCATCGAAACGCATCGGGAACACATCAAAGAAAAGCTTGGGCTCGCCAACGGCACGGAGCTGACGCGACACGCCGTACAGTGGGTACTCGAAAACAACTGACGGATGTATCGGGGATCGACCGATGGCAACGACATCATCTTCCCGATACAGCGAGACATCCGAGGTCGAATAGAATTCAAGTGATGGTTCACAGATTGCCTCACGGAAGTGATGATTCCGACGACGATGGGAGATTTGAAATGAACGCCCGCACAATTCTGTTTCCAACGGACTTTTCGCACTGTGGCGATGCGGCACTGGAGATGGCAACTTCGCTGGCATTGGACAGTGGAGCGAAGTTATTGATCGTTCACGCCGAGGAACCGCTTGCCGCCTACGGTGGTGGCGAATTCTACGCCCCGATGCCAGACAGTACCGACGAACTACTGGCGTTGCTTAAACGGGTCGTGCCGACTGATCCGCAGGTGAAGTACGAGCATCGGCTCATCTCCGGCGAACCAGCTCACGCGATCGTCCGTCTCGCCGACCAAGAACACGTGGACATGATCGTACTCGGCACGCATGGACGGACTGGGCTCACGCGATTGCTCATGGGAAGCGTCGCAGAGTGGGTGGTGCGACACGCTACTTGCCCCGTAATTACCGTCAATCAGCACGCAGAAATGGTGCATCACGCACAATGCACTTAGGCCGTGCAAACCGCTCGCTTGATCTGCGATGGCCCTGACGGGTCACATGACGTGGCTAATCAGCGCGAGTTGGTGAACGTCAAGCCAGATATCGTTCAGCGGGGGCCTTGCTGATTCGAGTTGGTAACGCGACAGCTCACCCTCCGAGAGTTCGGAGTCGGCACTGCGAATTGTGTCGGATGAACTCGGTGGAGTTCGGCCCACGGAGACCGTGACATCGGTTGCTCCGAAGTTTGGGCGGTCAAGGTCAGTTGGTTTGCTCGCGCTCGTGGGCATTGGGCTTCCGGTGGCGGTGGCTACAATCGCTATGCCTACCAACAAAGCCAGCACCATTCGGATCAAATCCCAAGATCGGGATCGCGTGACTTGAGAGATCATTTTCATTGTTCTCTCCTTCTGTAAAATCATCTCCTTTGGGTTTCGCACCGATAACTTGCCAGAACGACCAGGTGTAACTTCACGCCTTGCTGTGCGCCGTGGAGTTCGGAGGCAGGCTATCTCGGGCGCGATCGCGCGGCGGTTTAATCGTGGCGACGGCTTGAACCTTTTTGCCGCGCAGCAATAGCACCGTGCCTTGGACGACGATCATCGACTTTCTGCATTTCGGAACATATTTCATTGAGCTGTCCTCACTTGGAAGGTGTCGCTCGTCTGATTTTAGTCCTTTCGAATTGCACCTGTATCAGGAAAGCAAGGTATTCGAAGTCGGCAGAAGTCTTCGAGTAACATCAGGGATTCCCTGAGTCGCCCTCCACCTCAGCGTTGCAAAACCTATCGTCGCCAAGGTCGTACGAGCTCTCCCAAGCCTCACGACTTCTACTACGGCGGAACTTGGCAGTACGGTAATTGGATTCAGGTTTCCGGTTGCGGCTCGATCGATGCCCACATCGAGCCCTTGCATCGCCGAATCAGCCGGTCCTTGCCGTAAGCATGAATCTGGTCACGCTTCAATTCCGCGTGTTCTCGCGTAGTTGTCAAGCAGACCGCGCGGCCGGCTTTATCCACGCCTTCGGCGATTTGAAAGCCTCGTTCTTCGGGGAAACCGAACAACTCTCGCATCATCTGAATGACGTAATCGTACGTGTGTTCGTTGTCGTCCCACAGAATAACGTGATAGCGAGGTTGACGCTTCGGTCGTGGTTTCTGTGTCGATTTGACCGGATACTCGAACACGGCAGTCTTCAGTTTCATCGCGGAGAATCCATCTCAAGCGGGTAATCAGGGACAGAACAAATTGACTGTAGGGTATGTGCAACACACCAAACCACTAACTGGGTTGGTCGATCACCAAGGTGGGCATTATATTGTATCGCTCTTGCTTTGGGAAAGGAGCATTATGGACGACATCGAGCAGTATTTGAAGCAACATCGCGAAGCGTTCGAGGACGATCTGTGCGATCTGCTGCGGATTCCTAGCGTTAGTGCCGATAGCCGACATCGCGACGATATGCGGCACGCCGCCAAGTGGGTATTCGGTCAGTTCGAGTCGCTGGGAATTCCTGCCGAAATCGTCGAAACGGCAGGGCATCCCATCGTTTACGCCGAATCGCCACCCGTCGTCGGGGCTCCGACGGTCCTGGTCTATGGGCACTATGACGTGCAGCCTCCCGACCCGCTGAATGAATGGATTTCGCCTCCCTTCGAACCGACGAAACGTGACGGTAATGTTTACGCTCGCGGAGCGACGGACGACAAGGGGCAAATGCTCACCCACGTGAAGAGCGCTCAAGCGGTACTGGCCACCGCCGGCAAGCTGCCCGTCCAAATCAAATACGTGATTGAAGGCGAAGAGGAGGTCGGCAGCGCGAACATCGAACAGTTCCTCGAAGACCGTCGCGAACAACTGGCGTGTGACGTGATCGTGATCAGCGATACGTCTCAGTTTGGTCCGGGACGACCGGCGATCACTTACGGATTGCGAGGCATCGCTTATTACGAACTGCGACTCACCGGCCCCAAACAGGATCTTCACTCGGGAACATTCGGCGGCGCGGTCACCAACCCACTCAACACTGCGGCGAAGATGCTCGCGGCGTTGACCGACGGCAATGGGCGGATTCAAGTTCCCGGCTTCTATGACGATGTCGTCGAGTTGACGGATGCGGAGCGGGCACAGTTCAACGCGTTATCGTTCGATGAGCCGTCGTTCATGAAACAAATTGGCGTCGAGGGCGTGAGCGGCGAAGCTGGCTTCACGACGCTCGAACGGCGCTGGGCACGACCGACTTGCGACGTACACGGCTTCTGGGGCGGATACAGTGGCGAAGGTGCCAAGACCGTGTTGCCTTGTCGCGCCGGTGCAAAGTTCAGTTTCCGCTTGGTGCCCAACCAAGATCCCAAGAAGATCACCGAGTCGCTCGAACAAATGCTCCGATCGTTGTGTCCACCGGGTATCAAGCTGGAGTTGATCGATTTGCACGGAGCGCCGGGAGTGCTGGTGCCGTTGGACAATCCCTTTATGTCCGCCGCAGCGAAGGCCATCGAACGCGGCTTTGGGACCGCGCCGGTTTTCATTCGCGAAGGTGGTTCGATTCCGATCGTGAACGCCTTCAAGAGGAAACTCGGAGCCGACACATTGCTGCTCGGCTGGGGCTTGGACGACGATAACACACACAGTCCCAACGAGAAGTTCTGCCTGGCGGATTTTCACCGTGGGATTAAGGCCAGTGCCGCGTTGTGGGACGAACTTGGAAAATTGAATAGGTAGGGTGGGCACTGCCACCACTGAGTTGCGAATCGGTGGGCACAGCCCACCCCACACCAATACATCACAAAGTAAACAAAAAAATGCTCGATCGAAAATACATCGTTGAGAATGCCGAGGCCGTTAAGCAGAACTGCATCAATCGCGGAGTCACGGCGGAGGTCGATCGCCTCGTTTCGCTGGAGGTGAAACGACGCGAGTTGCTTAATCAGTCGCAAGAGTTGAACCGACAAGCGAATGAAGTCTCGAAGACCATCGGCCAAGCCAAAGACGCAGCGGAACGGGAAGCTCGCAAGGAGGAAGGCCGAACACTGCGCGAGGAGAAAGACCGACTACAAACCGAGCACGACGAACTGGATAAGGAAATCACCAAGCTACAAGCCGGGATTCCTAACCTTTCGCATCCCGATGCTCCGGTCGGCGAGGATGACAAGTCAAATCTCGAAATCCGCGTCGGTAAACACGCACCACCAAAGTTCGATTTCAAACCGCTCGACCACGTCGAACTTGCCGAGAAGCTAGACCTGATCGACTTTGAAGGCGGAGCTCGCGTCGCCGGAGCGGGTTTTTACTTTCTCAAAAACGACGCCGTGCTGCTCGAACTCGCGCTCACACAGTATGCACTTCGGATGTTGATCGGTGAAGGATTTACTCCGGTCACGACACCGGACCTGGCGTACACCGAGATCCTGCACGGGACTGGCTACATTCCTCGCGGCCCCGAAACGCAAATATATAGTATTGAAAACTCGAATCTCAATCTGGTGGCCACGGCTGAAATCACGATCGGTGGCTTGCTGGCGGGACAAACGGTCGAAGCCGAAGATTTGCCGCTGAAGATTTGTGGTAGCAGCCACTGCTTCCGCACGGAGGCAGGTGCTGCAGGTCGTGCGTCGCGCGGATTGTATCGCGTGCATCAATTCACAAAGGTCGAGATGTTCGCGTTCACTTTGCCCGATCAAAGCGATGCGATGCTCGATCACTTCTGCGAGTTGGAAGGACGCATCTTCGATGGACTGGGTATTCCCTATCGAGTCGTCGATACAGCGACAGGCGATCTTGGTGGGCCGGCGTATCGCAAGTTCGATCTCGAAGCCTGGATGCCAGGCCGCGGCGAGGCGGGCGAATATGGCGAGGTGACTAGCACCTCGAACTGCACCGACTACCAAGCCCGCCGCCTGAACATCCGCTTCCGTCGCAAAGGCGAGAAGGGGACGAGCTTCGTCCATACCTTGAACGGCACCGCACTAGCAATGAGTCGTGCGCTGATCGCTGTCCTAGAGAACAATCAGTTGGCCGATGGTTCCATCAATGTGCCCGAGGCTCTTCGTCTATGGATGGGGAAAGATAAGATTGGCCCCAGGTAGTGAGTTTGACCGCAGATTAGCGACTTCGGAAGTTTGCTGACCTGTACAGTGTGTGACTCGGTATCGTCGGGGTAGTAGAATCTGAGTAGATCACGTTCACAGCTTTATCGGAAACCGAGGTCTGTATGAACACGTTTATCCTCAATACGAAAACTGCCGGAACGTCGATTCAAGATCTGCTTTCCCAAATTGCCGATGGGAACATCACCGTACTGGATGGCGAAGGGAACACGCTGGCCTACGTTCTGTCACCAAGCTCGCGCGAAGAGTTAATCTACGCGGAAGCTCAACGCGACCTCGATCTTCATCGTGGCGAAATTCAACAAGCACTGGAGCGACGCGACGGAATCACGACCACCGACCTACTCGCTCGTGCAATGGCAGCTGCCCAAAAGGACTGATGTAATCGGGCGCAGCCAACAATTATGACTACTCGGTGTCAATCGCGTTTCGCCCGCGTGCGACTCCGAAGCCGGACGTTTGTGATAAACAAATCCTTCCCTCGCGAATGGATGGAAATCCATCGAGGCAGTTGAACCACTTGCGGCCTGATTCGGCCAGCGGTTCGCGGTCGAGAGCGGCAATCGCGGCAAGTGCGTAGGGTTCGCAGCCGCGATGCGGGACGACGCGGATGTTGGCGACTTGGGCCATGCGATAGATCTCGATCAAAGTCGTCAGGCCACCGCACCAGTTGATGTCGGGCTGGAGAACGGCGTGCAAGCGACGATCGATCAGTGTCTTGAAACCGTCGGCGAGATACTCGTGTTCGCCCCCGGCAATTGGCACTGGGCTGTTCGCGGCGAGAAGGGCGTAGCCTTGCAGATCATCCGGTTGAATTGGTTCTTCAAGCCATGCGACGTCGTAAGGAGCGATCGCATTGGCGATTCGTAGCGAGGTGTCGATATCCCAGCGGGCGAAGGCGTCAATCATGACGCTTGCCGCAGGGCCAAGCCGATCGCGTGTTTTCTTTACCAGATCCGCAATCACAGCGGGATCGGGTCGGTTGCCGAATCGTTCGACATGCAACTTCACGGACTGGTGGCCAGCCTGGAACGCGGACTCGGCCTCGGCGTCGTCGAAGACTGTCGAGTACGTAGGCAGTTGACGGTCGAGATCGACTTCTGGATTAAGCAGCCTGGCAACCGGTTGGTTCGCCGCTTTACCGCGCAGATCCCACAATGCCAAATCAACGCCGCTGATCGCCATGACGACGATCCCTTTGCGACCATAGAACGATGTATGCCGGCACATCTCGGCGTGCAGCGATTCGACATCGGTCACGTCGCGGCCAAGTAACAAGTCACGCAACACGGTCTGGACGATGTGAATACCCGCCGCGCCACCGCTGCCTACTCCGATTCCAATCAAACCATCGTCCGTTTCGATCTCGATAACGATTTGCCCCAGCTGCGTTCGCCAGTCGGTAGGGGAACCGGG
>CAUJKL010000226.1 GCA_963204995.1 Planctomycetota bacterium
GAAAGGCCAACACGCACCCCAGCACCGATGCAAACAACAGCCAATTCACGAGTGGCACGTACACCTGACCACGTTCGTCTTTGGACGTGTGAACGATGTTCATTCGCGGCAAGTAGCCAAGTTGCACGGCTTGAGCGCTGAGCGAGAACGCACCGGAAATCACCGCTTGCGAAGCGATCACCGTCGCCGCTGCCGCCAGAAAGACAAGCGGAAGATGCGTCCACACCGGGCACATCAGAAAGAAAGGGTTCTCAATCGCTTCCGGCGTATCGATCAACAATGCGCCTTGGCCGAAATAGTTCAGCAACAAGGCTGGGAGTACCACTGTGAACCAAGCCAGCCTAATTGGTCTGGCACCGAAATGCCCCATGTCGGCATATAGGGCTTCGCCGCCGGTCACGACCAGAAACACAATGCCGACGACCACGAAGCCGTGCCACTGGTTCGCCAGAAAGAACGCGACCGCGTAGTGCGGACTGCACGCCACGAGCACGCCGGGATGTTTTGAAATCTGAGCGCCTCCCATCAGTGCCAGCAAACAAAACCAGACCAGAATCACCGGCCCAAAGATGCGCCCGATGTGTTTCGTGCCACGTCGCTGGATGAGGAACAAACCGCACAGGATGGCGACTGTAATAGGAAGTACGAGATGATCGAAGGCTGGCGTTGCGACGTGCAAGCCTTCGATCGCGCTGAGTACCGAGATGGCTGGTGTGATCGCGCCGTCGCCGTACAGCAACCCCGCGCCAAACAACCCCATCACGACCAAGGCACTGCGACGCTTTGCATTCCTACGTTTCCCAGCCGCCAGCACCATCAGAGCCAGGATGCCACCTTCGCCGTGGTTGTCGGCTCGCATGACGAGCGTCAGGTACTTCACGGAAATGACGATCACCAACGCCCACAAGATCAACGACAGAACGCCCAGGACATTGGCTTCGTTCAGCGAAACCGATAGCTCGCCGCGAAAGCACTCACGCAAGGCGTACAGCGGACTCGTGCCGATGTCACCGTAGACAACTCCCAACGCGGTCAGTGTTACGAGCCATAACGATTGGCCCTGACTCGAAGAAGTATCAAGCGTCGTCGATTCAGTGGAAGGCGTGCCTTCGTTCGAACTTCTCGTTGTTGGCACGGAGCGCTCCATCAATGATGATAGTTCTTGTTCTGCGATTCCTGCATCAACTCCAGCTGAATCTCTTGGATCTCCAACAGCTTTTGCCATTGATGGGTGAGCAGCAGATCGAGTTTGGAGTGCAAGTGGCGGTTTTCGAGTTCGGCTTTCAGGTTGATGCAGTAATCATGTTCGGCTCGGACTCGGTCTTTCGCTTCTTGCCGATTCCGGCTCATCGTGATCACCGGCGCTTGGATCGCCGCCAGGTAGAACAGCATCAGGTTGAGAAAGATGAATGGGTAAGGGTCAAGCGGACGCATCTGGGCCTTGATTGTAACGCGATGCTTCGTCATGACGCCGATTCCTTTCGCGAAATGCGGTGACAGAGGAGCCCCAAGGGAAATGCGATCAGATGAGCGAGGTCAGCGGACATCATTCGGCCTGCTTCCGTGAGGTGCATCGTGGACAAAGTCAGACGCACGAGCAAGGCTAGCGTGATAAGAGACGCTGCGGCATTGCGTTTCCAGCAACAGAGACCAGCAATCATCAGTCCCAGGCAGCCGTAATACCCGGCAGACGGTCCGACGTCTCGGGCGTTGAAGAGCAGTTCGCCGCGCAGCGTCGCCAGCATCGACAGCGGCAAGGCAATGGCGATCGCCATGATCAGCAATGTCGCCAAGTGAATACCGAAGAAAGTCAGCACGGCGCGACGCGTGCCATGCACATGTTCGGCCCAGCCCACCGAAGCGGCGAACATGAGCAGGGATCGATAGAAGCTCCAACCGCCGGCGGTAAAGAAGAGTGAAGTCAACGGGCGATGCAGGTGCCCTTCAAGCATCAGCCGAGGTGAATGACCAAGCTGTCGATGTATGCCGACGTTCAGTGAACCGATATGCGATTGACCATAGATTCCAGCAGCGATCAGCACGGCGAGCATCAATAGCGTGAAGGGGCATCGTCGAACTAGATTGGTCAAACGAGCCATCAATCGACGAGCGTGTACTCGTGTTCCGGGTGCCTGACCACGACGATGGGGCAAGGGCTGATCCGCAAGACACGTTCGGTAACACTTCCCATCAGCAGGCGTGACAGCCCGCTGCGACCATGCGTTCCCATGACGATCATGTCGATACCGTTCTTATTCGCATAGTGGCAGATCTCCTCGACGGGATGCCCAAATCGAACGGCGCGGCGCACCTTCAATCCTGCCCACCAATCTTGGCCCGCAGCGTCGAGTTGTTGTGTTGCCCCAGTCTCTAGCGTTTTGAGAAACTGATGAGTCGCCCGGTCGAAATCCGTGGCCGCCGTCGACTCTGTGGCCGCCGCCCCATCTTCCTCTAAGCTGCGGAAGTACGCGCGACCGACTTCGCCATGAGCCGAGAAATCCGGATGATGCACCAACACGTCGGCGCGTTCGAGGATGTGCAACAGATGCAAGTCGGCTCCATGTTGGTGTGCCAATGCCGCACCGTAATGAACGGCGTGGTCCGCCGCGTCGCTAAAATCCGTAGGGACACAGATATGTTTGATCTCAACGTGCATAGAACGCTCTCTTGTTGAACATCACGAGAACTCGGTTAAACCCAAGTATAAAGTGCTCAGCCATCTCGCACACTCCGGCCAATCAGGTAATAGAACAGCACGCCCAAGAACGGGAACAGAAGTATCAGCACAATCCACAGTACTTTGTGAGTCGTCGAGGCCGTGCCGCCCAACAGGCCGATGATCGCTACGATATCAACTACCAGGATCACAAGCCCCAGCAAGCCATGTCCGACCTGAAACGTGTAAGCGAATAACTCCATCAAGATGTCTCCCGTTTAACAATCATACCGATTTGCGAATTCGTACACATCCAGGAAATCGTCAGATGCACGAAAGCCCGTACACCAGCCAACGGATAGATCTGGGGCGAGTACGACTTGTCCGTCGTCGCAGCGGATTTCAGTGCGGCTGGCCGCCGAGACACGGCCCACGCGCCGAACGCCATATCTTTTGCAGAGTCGTCGGGGTGATGGCGGGGTCGCGGGCTCGCCTTGCTTCAGCAGTTTTGAGAACATCAGCCGTCCGAGCCACGAGTCACGAGTCACGAGTAATCTTGAATACGCCCAGTGCTCGCAGGAGGGAATATGTGGGAATGCCCAGGATCGTCCACGGCAGCGTGAAGTTGCCGCTGCCGGCGAATGAACAACTCCACGCTGCTGCAAACAATGGCTGAGAGCGACGCCTGCCTGACCGGCTCCGATAATGATCGCCGCATACGTTGCTGCGTGGTTCGCTGTCTGGCCTGGCATTGGATGTGAACCTGTTGCGAATGAATCTAACAAGCTGAATGATGGCATGAGTGCAAATCAAATGCCACTCGTCGATGATGGTCGAGGCCGGTGGTTGTTCAATAACTGGTCGCTCATGCGTAGAGGTTGTAAAAAAATCGTGGGATAGGCTTCCAGCCTGTCATTTTCCCCGTATTTCTGACAGGCTGGAAGCCTCTCCCACCCAATAAGATCACAGCCTCGTAGCGGCCTGCGTGATTGCTGTACATGAGCTATGAATTGGAGCAATCACGGCAAACCGTGCCGCAGGCAGTCTGCGGACAGCTCTTTCTGTCAGCGGTTTCGTCCGCAGGACGAACAATTGTGTAAACTGGCAGATGCCGCATCCGCAGCCATTGGTCAGCCAAGGATCGGCCGAACAATAGTTGTCGCATAAGTAGGACGGGTCTCCAGGCCCGTCCGTCGTGGAACGGGCCAGGAGACCCGTCCTACGACACTTATTTTTCTGCCGTCGCCACACAATTGGAGCAACGCCTGCAATGAGAAACTCGACGATCGTCTTTCTGTTGTTGTACATCATTCCATTCGGTGCTGTCACAGCAGCCGATTGGCCGCAGTGGCTCGGGCCGAATCGAGAGAGTGTTTGGCAGGAAGAGGGAATCGTCGACCGGTTCCCCGATGAAGGGCTCAAGGTCAAGTGGCGGACGCCCGTCGGGCTCGGCTACTCAGGCCCAGCGGTGGCTGACGGCAAAGTCTATGTGATGGACTATGAGCTGAAGTCCGGGAAGGTCGAGAACAGCCCCGGTACGCGCGGCAAGCTCGAAGGGCAAGAACGTGTGGTTTGCCTCGATGCCATGACGGGCGAGTTAGTCTGGAAGCATGCGTATGATCGAAGCTATGAACTCTCGTATCCATCCGGACCACGCTGCACGCCAACCGTGAGCGATGGTCGCGTCTATGCGCTAGGTGGTCACGGCAATTTAACTTGCCTCGATGCAGCGACCGGAGATGTCGTTTGGAAAAAAGATTTCGTGAAGGAGTACAACGCGCCGACGCCGATCTGGGGTTTCGCCGCTCATCCGCTGGTCGACGGTGATCTGCTGTACTGTCTCGTTGGCGGGCAAGGAAGTGTTGCGGTAGCGTTCGATAAGAAGTCGGGCAAGGAAGTGTGGCGAGCGCTTTCGGCGGCGGAACAAGGCTACTGCCCACCCACGATGATTGAACATGCCGGTGTGAAACAGTTATTGATCTGGCACCCTGAGTCACTGAACGCACTGAACCCACGAAGCGGAGAAGTCTATTGGTCGGTCGATTTGAAACCCGCTTATGGCATGTCGGTGACGGCGCCTCGAAAAGTCGGCAGCTACCTGTTTGCTAGTGCCATCGGCGGTATCGGTGCCTTGATCAAGCTCGATGATGACAAGCCAGCCGCCGAGATCGAGTGGCGAGGCAAACCGAAGGACGCGGTGTACTGCTGCAGCAGCACGCCGCACATCGTTGACGGGGTGATCTATGGCAACGACTGTCAGATTGGTTCGCTGATGGCGGTTCGCTTGGACAATGCCGAGCGATTGTGGGAGACATTTGAACCGACCAGCGGTGGCGATCGAAGAGCGTCGCACGGTACCGCCTTTATCGTGCGGCACGGCGATCGGTTCTTCTTGTTCAGCGAAACGGGCGATTTGATCCTGGCGAACCTTTCGAAGGAAGGTTATCAAGAGATCAGCCGCTTTCACGTTCTTGATCCGACCAACGAATGCTTTGGGCGAGATGTCGTATGGAGCCATCCGGCGTTTGCGAATAAGTCCGTCTACGCACGGAACGACAAAGAGTTGGTTTGCGTGAGTCTGGCTGCTGACTAGAACGGGTTGAGGCGGGGGGCACCACTAATGGACACTAAGTGACACTAATAAAACGGGAGAGCTGAGCTCGACAGGAAGTGGTGCCCACGTTCTTGTCTGATTAGTGTCAGTTAGTGTCCATTAGTGGTGAACGCTCCCTTCCAATCTTGTTTCGACGTTCACTTCACAAACACGCGGTCGTGGCAGATGGCGGCGAACTCTTCGGAGAAATCCGGAGGCGGATCGGTGGGGGGCCAGAAGTGCTCGCTTCGTACGGCTCGGACGATGTCGTAAGCGAGCCGATCGGCTTGTTCGAGATCGGCATCGCTCCATCCCGCCTGGAGGAAATCGATACGGCTCGTATCTTTCGACAGGGTAATGTAGCCGAGTCCGATGGGGCCTTCGATTCCCAGCGAGCGAACCAGATGACGATAGAGCGGCAACTGAAGATCGACCCATTCGCCACGCTGTTGGTGTGCATCTTCCGGGCGTTTGCTGGCGTCTGAGGTCTTGTAATCAAACACTACGCGCTGGCCCGTTTTCGTATTCACATCAATGCGGTCAATGCGGCCAGTCAGTCGCATGGATTCGCCATCCACCGATAGCTCGGCGTGTTGATGCTGATCGGTTGGGACTTCCGTGTGCTCGATCCGCCAACCCTCGGCAGCCCAAGCGGCTTGCTTTTCGGCGAAGGCATCGAGACGCAGACGAAGCTGTTCGACTTGGACATGCACGACCGCCATTGCGTCGCGGCCAAAGTTCTTCGCGACACACTGGTTCAGCGCATGTTGCAACGTGTGACGAATCTGCTCCACGTCCGTTGAGTCACGCTCAGGGCTCTCGCCGAAGTGATGTAATACTTCGTGCGCCAGTGAGCCGAAGGCTGCACCATCCAATTCGTCCGCGTGATCGTCAGCGGTGCGGAGACGAAGTACGTGACGCAGATAGTAACGATACGGGCATGCAATGTAGTCCCGGAAACTCGTCACCGACATGCGCGTGATTGGCTCGGCCAACGGTTGCGGGCGCGGGACTTGAAGACCTTCGCTCGACGAAGGCATCGACATCTCGACAGGCGATACCAGCTCGCTGACTTCGCTCGCAACCGATCGGAAGAAATGTAAGGCACGCTCGGCGATGTCCGCTGTATCGGTGGCGAACAGCAGCCGGCTGGGCACCATCGGATCGCCGTCGTGATTGCGGCGACCGACGATCACTCGGACGTCTTCGCGAGATTCCAACATGACCGTCAACGCGTACGCATCACGAGCATAACGACGTGGATTATCGAGCAGTCCGAGTTGGCTGCGGAGTTGGTTTGGTAAGAACAAGTCGGAGTTGAGCGATTCGGGGATGAACACTTCGTTCAGGCTGGTGATAATCAAGGCTGGTGCGTCATCCAGAGGCAACTCCAGCCAGCCCAGCATTTCAATCGCGGCCTCGTCAGCCGGAGCGGGGCTGGGCATTCCGCTCAATTGATCTAACGTCCAACGTATCACGCGGGTGGCGGACAACCGAGGCTGTAAGGATTCCGGAATGTAGGAGTAAGATGCCAAGACTTCGCGAATCGCTTCGCAGGCTGCCAGCGTGGAACGATCTGCCGGAGCGTGCCGCTGCAACTGGCGAGTGCCATAGATTTCTGCCAAGACTTGCAGCAGTGGCTGAGCCCATTCGGCGATCGGCCGCTCGTCAGTGTCGATCGCATTCACGAGCCCCCTAACCGCCGAGTACGCCGCCTGTAACCTCTCGGAATTCTTCTTTGGCCCCAGCCATTTTTTCTGCAATCGGTAGGGAAGATGTTCGGCGTGGTATTCGTCTAGCTCGCTGAGCCAGCCCTTGGGAACTCGTTCCTGATTCAACCAGGTTTCCACATCCGGATGCCGCACAAATGCCGCGAAGCCGCGAAAGTGCTCGACGCCTAGATAGTCAGCCAGACTGGCCAGCAGCGTGCAGGGACCGCTTTCCAAAAGTGAACCGCCGGGGCCCCAACGCGTTGTGATCCCTCGTGTTTCCAGCACGCGATCGATATCCGGAATGAGCCGCTCGTCCGGCACTCCGATCGTGATCTCATCCGCACCGTACCGCCCGTCGTATCTAGCGATGTGTCGCAGCACAGCGAGAGCTTGATCGTTAGGGCTGCTGACCACATCGACTTGCGCGGGCGTCAGCGGAACGTCAACTTCCTGCCACACGCTTGGGAGTAGGCAACCGTGTTCGTCGAACCGCTCATCCCACTCTTGCGGCGCGAAGATCAATGCTGTTACACGCTCGGCGACTTGCTCCAGCATTTGCCGCGTCGCGACATTCATGTCCACGGTGCCAATGACGATCAGATCGCAGGTGGTCTGGCATTCCTGCTTGTCGATCGCGACAAGTCTTGCCGTTTGCTTGTCCCACAATTCGAGGTCGTCGAGGATTCCGTGAAAGCGGTCTTGGACTGCGGCCATCGCTTGCCAACGCGGTGTTTCGTGAAAGCCATCGAGTTTCGCACCGCGCTCGGCGACAGCGCGAAAATCGATGCCATCCGCTGCCAGTTCGACGTGCTGGCGGCGAAACGTTCGACCGAGTTCAAACCAACGGTCCTCTTCTTCGTCTTTCGGCGGATTGGGGATGACGGGAGCGAGGACTTCGTTGGGCGTTGTTTGTAACGCCAGGGTCCAGGCCAAGTCCTGCGTGAGATCGTTGGCGAACGGCCGTTGCGGCGTGTAAAGCTGTTCGGGAAGGGTTCCGCCTGTTTCGAACTGTGGAGGCGTCAGCAGCAGTCCGGCGCCTTCGCTCTTCTCGACCAAGATTTCAAGCAATCGCCGGCCCGCCCTCCGACCAGGCACGACCACGATCACATCGTGCAAGTCTGCGGCATTGCCATCGCGATACCGGTCCAGCATGTATTCCGCAGCAGCGGGCAACGCTGGTTGATGGAGTCCCAGGAAG
>CAUJKL010000227.1 GCA_963204995.1 Planctomycetota bacterium
ATATCTGACGCTTGGCAGCGGGCAGATCGCCCGTGCGACGCAAGGCACAGCCAAGCCGATAGTGCATGTCCGCAGGATCGATGGGGTCCATCTGCAACAACGCCTGGAGCGACGAAGTGGCCAATTGATCGTCTTTCAAATGCTCGGCGGCCTGCACCAACGATCGGTGCGGTGCAGGCAGCAGCGGATTCACGGCCAACAAACGCTGACCATTCTGCCGAACCGCGGCCCAGTCTTCGCGCTCGGTTGCCAATTCGACCAGCCGCTGATAGGCGACCGTATGGTCCGCGCTGAGGTCTGCGATTTGTTCGAGCGTCGCGGTTTCGCCAGCGATATCTTCTAGCTCGCGCTGCACGCGAGCCAACATGCTGGCGGCGGCGATCGAACCGGGATACAGCTTACGCAGTTGTTCGAGAACTTTCTGAGCTTCCGACCAACTGCGGTCGCGGAGCAACAAGTTCGCATACTGCTGAAGGCCAAGATAGCTGTTGGGATGTCCTTCGAGCCACGCGGCCAAAGCGTCTCGCGAAGCATCCTCGGGAACGTCCGGCTTCTCCCAGTCGACATCCGGTGCTAGCTGACGAGCTTTCTCGCGTGCATACTCAGCAAACTCGCTGTCCAGCGCATCGATCGAACCCGTATACCGCTGCAAGGCGTCGTTGATCGACATCCCGGCACCCAGGTCGACCAGGATGCGCTGCAAGGTTTCCATGCCGTAACGCTCGACCAGATGCTCGACGACCAGCGACGATTCGTAATAAGCAAATTGCAAGTGCATCGCGCTAGGCGGCGACAAGAAGGCTCCGCTCAATTTGCTAACCGGCGTCAACGCGTCACCCAAGATCATCGCGCGATACTCGGGATTCATGCTCTGTCCCCAAGTCGCATTCGCTTGCCGCTCCTCGTAAACCGAAATGCCTTCGCTCAACCACCGGGGCATCTTGTTATTGGTCTTTTGCAGCGTGACGACATGACAGAACTCGTGCCACAGCGTCGCCTGCCAATTCGTGGGCGTCGCAGCTTGCGACGCGGGGCTGTTCGCAGTAATCACCCGACCGAAGCAAACGCCCAGGAAACCGGCACCGCCTGGCAGCCCAAACGTGCGGATCGCGAAATCCTCTTGCTTGGGAAAGATCTCGACAATGACGGGATCGGCCACCGTCGTATCGTACTTACTGCACAGTTGCTGCTTGGCTCGCGAGAGAAGATCGATGACCAGCGGCCCGTAGATCTCGGCTTCGCGGGCATCCATGCGGACAAGAAAACCGTCCGCCCGTAAGGTCCGAAACTTCGCGATGTTATCTTGTAGGGTGACGAGATTGTGAGCGACGACGCTGTAGCCGTCACGAGCATACACCTCGGTGGCGAGTTTCCAGCCTTCTTCCTCTTCGCCGAGCCGCAGCAGATCCTGAGCCAGCTGCGACTGTGCCGGCAGATAATCTTCTTGAAATGCTAACGCGAGTCGCTGATGAGCGACGCCTTCGGCAAAGCGATACTTCTGCGAGAGCTTACGACCAATCAAATAGTCGACTTCAGGATTTGCGTTCCACCAGCTGAGTGCCAGCTTGCGAAAGTGTTCTTCCGTATCCAAGTCGCTCGCTACATGAGCCAACACAGCGCGATAAGCCCACGCGCGAGGTTCCAGCGGGTTGATCGCTATCACTCGTTCCAGCAACGCTTCCGCTTCGTCGTAACTTTCGGCATCGATCTTGCTGTCGGCGAGATACAGCAGGGTGTCGATGTGATTCGGATTGACATTCAAGGCGGCTTGAAACGCTGCCTCCGCTTTCTTGCTGTCAGACGACGCGAACGCGGCTCCCAGGCCGAAATGGATATCCGCATCGGTGGCGTCCAGTTTCAAGGCCGTGGTGAATTCTTCCGCCGCCAAAGCGTAATCATTCTTGCTCAACGCCAGCTGCCCGGCCGCGGTGTAAGCCGCCGCGTAGTCCGGGCTGCGCTTCTTGACTTGGTTGTACAACGCATCCAGAACCTGCTTCGCGTCGACTCCGCGATGCAGATAGAATTGGCCGAGCGCGATACGGCTGGCCGGGTCCGTGTAGCGCCAGCTGCCGCCATCCATCAGCTCGTCGATCTGGTCCAGCAATTCGGCCGCTCGTTCGGGCAGGCCGTTGAACAAGCAGACGCGATACCCGAGCCAACGCATGCGCACGCTGGATTTGTTTCGCTCCAGTGCTTCGTCCAGTGTTGCAAGCGCCTCGGGATACAAGCCCGTCGCCAACTCGGCTTTCATTTTCAACTCGCGCCAAGTCTCGCTGTACTGACCTTCGGCGATGGCCTCGCCAGTCATCTCAACGCACTCAACATACTTCCCTTGGTTCAGCAGCTTCGTTGCTTCGCCCAGATCCACAGCACGAGCATCTGGCAACGAGCCCAGGCACGCCAGAACGCACCACCAACCAGCGAACTGATGAAATCGGCGCGAACGACGTCGGAGGGTGCTCACCATCAGACTCCGTGGAAAGAACGACTTCCGTGTTCGTTGAAGCAACATGCGTGATCCTGGGCAGGTCATTCTGCAACCGCCCGAATGCGTTTCCGTGTACGGTGGCATGAGCCCCTGGGGCGTGAACCATTCTATCTAACCCCAACCCAAATGCCAATCTTCGCGAAATCGGCGAGAATAGAATGTTGCGACCCGCGCAGGATATAAAGGCAAAACTTCTCACGCCGGGCGAGCTGTGTAGGTTGGGTCGCGACCCAGCCTACAACGACTCCGACCGAAGAAGCGTGCCTCTGACGTCGCTACCTCACTCGCGTGAGAGCAACCATACGAGAAACGCGATCAGCGCCGCGAACGCGCCGACCACGAGGGCACATTGTACAAGGAACGGGAAAATGCTCCGCCGAACCGAGCTAATGACCGCACCACAATGGGGACAGACGTGAGGAATAGGGCGAGGCAACTCACCACCGCACTCGCAGGTAATTCGAGGGACGCGATTCATGCGATCAAATCATGCGAACGCGGCCTCAACGGTCGCCCGCATCTTGGCCAAGCCGGTCTTCGCGACTTCCGCCGGGTCTTGTTTCCAGTACTCGCGATTGAATAGCTCTAGCGACAACATGCAATGACAGCCCGTTGCGTGCAGCGTCCGCAAGATGTCGCCGAGTGGGGCCACGCCATCACCTGGATAAACGCGATCTGCGTCACCAATCGTCTCGCGCGGCGGGTCAGCGGGATAGTCGTTCATGTGAAAGACTTGGATCGACGAACCGTTGATCAACCCCAGGCCCGTAAACGCGGAACCCCCTTTGTAGATGTGGTAGACATCCGGCAAGACGCACGCCGAAGGATGACCGCTTTCGACAGCGACAAACATCACCTCGCCGAGCCGGCTCATCGATTTCGAGAAACCCCACAACTCCAACTCGGGGACCACACCGATTTCATCGCCGATCTCTAAAAGTTTGCGATATCGCTCGGCGACAGCGAAGAGATTCAAGTCCGTCTGGTTCGTCGCACCAACGGGCGGAGCTGCCAGTCGTTTGCCACCAATCTCCAGCAACACGTCCATGTCGCGTTTGGCGGTTTCGTAGCCTTCGGCCCGCTTCGCAGCATCGTCCACGATCCAGGTGGCGAAACCGATCGCGCTTTCCACGGTCAAGCCGCCGTCTTCGATCCGCTTACGCAGATCCTTCATACTCCCGCCGCTCTCTTTGTATTCATGGACCTCGCGTACCCACGGCTCAATCGCGTTGTAGCCCGCCTTTGCGGCGATCGCAATTTGTTCGACGATCGGTCGCGGTGTGCCGCCCTTGCCATCGAACGCGCGAATCGTACTCATGTTCAAACAGTAGCCAAATCTCGGCACCGCTTGTTCGGCAGCACGTGCGGATTGGGTGGTCGTGCCGACGAACGATGTGACGATACCGGCACCGCCCGCTGCAAGTAGTTGGCGGCGATCTAACGAGACGGGCATGGTTCATTCCTAGAGTATCGGGTGTGTGAGCGGTGTTGTCGTACAAACTCGAAGGAGCCGGAGCTACCGCGACTATTGTACTTGGCGCGATCCTCGATCAGAACAACCCCAGTGGCTGAAAACTCAGGCCCTACGAATCAATATTCGCGGCGAACCAATCTGTCATCGGTCGCGGGAGCCGTGAGAACGGCCAGTCGCCGCGCGGCCAGTTGCTTTTGTTCGTCGTTTCCCTCACGCGCCAGCACGTTGTAGCAACACCGTGCCGCACCAAAACTTCCCGCCGCTTCCGCCAATTCGGCGCGTTGAACGTACGTAAGCATTCTTGCCTCGCGTTCGGCGCGGGCTGCGGCGATGCGAGCGGCAGGATTGGGAGCTTCTTCCCGATGAGCAACCAGAGACATCGCCTCGGTTGCTTTCGGAGTCCGTGCGACATGCTCGGAAAGATAGGCAGCTCGGTGGTCTGTTTCGGTTGCGACGCTCACCTCACCACGTCTCGCGGCTGCTTCTGCAAGCACCATTCTGTCCATCTCGGCGTGATCGATGATCGTTGCTGTGGCGTAGGCGTGAGACGATGAAACGCTCGAGCCAATACCGCGATTCGTGAACAGTCGATTCGCGCCAGGAATTTGGCTCAGCCCCGGCACACCACGCGAGCTACTGCTCCAGGCACCTCGCGTGACGCCGCCCAAATAGGCCGCCCCGCGGTCAGGAATGGAAACGGTCGTCCCCACCGAAAAGACCCGATAGGTGGGCAATTGGACGACTTGTGCGTGAGCCGATGCAGCTCCGAGTATCCACAACGTCCACACGAGCGATGAGATTCGTTGGTTCATTCAAGCGACTCCAAAGATTGGCTATCCGCTTTTCGTTACGAAAATCAATGACGACCTCGGACGTAACCGAATGCCGCTTCACAGACCTCATTTGCGGTCGTCGATCGCAACGAAGTCGCGGATGGTCGCACCCGTATAAACCTGGCGGGGCCGACAGATTCGCTTCGAGGGCGAATGCTGCATTTCACTCCAATGAGCAATCCAGCCAGGTAGCCGTCCGATGGCAAACAAAACGGTAAACATCTGCTGCGGAATGCCGATGGCTCGGTAAATCACGCCAGAATAGAAGTCGACGTTCGGATAGAGTTTCTTCTCGACGAAGTACGGATCGCTTAACGCGACTTCTTCAAGTCTCTGTGCGACTTCGAACAGCGGGTCGTTCAGCTTGAGTTTTGCGAGCAGCTTGTCGCAGGCGGCTTTGATGATCGTGGCTCGGGGATCGAAGTTCTTATAGACGCGATGACCAAAGCCCATCAGACGGAACCCGCTCTTCTTATCCTTGGCCATGTCGACGAATTTCTGCACGTCGCCGCCATCTTCGATGATCTCTTCGAGCATGTTCACACACGCTTCATTCGCACCACCGTGAAGCGGTCCCCACAGTGCCGAGATCCCCGCCGAAATCGAGGCGAACAAGTTCGAGTTGGCCGAGCCAACCATGCGTACCGTGCTGGTGCTACAGTTCTGCTCGTGGTCCGCGTGGACGATCAAAAGGAGATTCAACGCCTCGATCGCGTCGGTATCGAGTTCGTAAGGCTCCGTCGGAACGGCGAACATCATTTGCAGAAAATTTTCGCAGTACGTCAGATCGTTCTGTGGGTAGAGAAAGGGCTGTCCCGTCGACTTCTTATAGGCATACGCGGCGATCGTTGGCAGTTTGGCCAACAAGCGATGGATCGAGACTTCGACTTGGCGTTTGTCGAGCGGGTTCAGCGAATCCTGGTAAAACGTTGACAGGGCACTCACGACGGACGACAAGATCGCCATCGGATGAGCGTCGCGCGGAAACCCGTTGTAAAACGAACGCATGTCCTCGTGCAGCATCGTATGCCGCCGGATCGAGCCGCGAAACGCATCCAACTGCTCGCTCGTCGGCAACTCGCCGTAAATCAGCAAGTAACTGACTTCGACAAAGTCGCAGTTGGCGGCGAGAACCTCGATCGGGTATCCGCGATAACGAAGAACGCCGAGTTCACCGTCGAGATACGTGATGGAACTGGTCGTCGAGCCCGTGTTGACATAACCTTCATCGAGCGTGATGAAGCCCGTATCACCACGTAGCTTCGAAATGTCGATCGCTTTCTCTTGCTCTGATCCCACCACAATCGGCAGGTCAAGTTCGCGATCTCCGAGTTTCAGCTTTGCCACGTCGGCCATCAAAGACTCCCTGTCTGCGGACGTTACTAAGTTACGCCTCAGTTCAACGGGTGATTCCCGCTCAAACACAAAGCGGCAGTTTAACTCCCCGCTAATGGTTCGGCAATTCGGGGCGAGCCAAATACTTTTATTGTAGGGAGTTGCGGCAAGCGATCGTCAACCCGCATCGATGCACATCGTACATGCTGCATTAACGATCGTAATACTACAATCGTTTCAGAATGTTAACGATTCTCCACGATAGCTCAAATCGAGCAGTTCGATTGGGTGAACTATCTTGAGTACCTGTCCTTGCATCCGCGCCTCGCAGGCAATCTGCATCAGGCACCCCGTGTTCGCCGTCACGACAACGCGGGCTCCGGTGCCGAGGATGTTCTTCATTTTTCGTTGGCTCAGTCGGCCGGCCATTTCCGGTTCGGTGAGGTTGTAAGTTCCCGCCGCGCCACAGCAAAGGTCGGACTCGGGAAGATCGACCAACTTGAGACCTGGGATCTGCGCCAGCAGATTGCGCGGTTGCTCGCGAATTCTCTGCGCATGAGCGAGATGACAGGCGTCGTGATAGGTCGCCGTCACATTCAGCTTGCCAGTCGGCGGGATCAAGCCGAGTTCGTCCAGGAATTCGCTGATATCGCGGACTTTCGCCGCAAACTCCGCACGAGCGGACTGCTTGTCGTCGTGCCAAAGATGGCCGTAGTCCTTCAACATCGAACCGCAACCGGCGACATTAACAATCACTGCATCGACATCATTACCGGCGAGCGCTGCGATATTCGCATCGGCCATTTCGCGAGCAGGTTCTTCACTGCCGGCGTGCAGATGAATTGCGCCACAGCAACCTTGAGTGTGGTTGACTAAGACTTCGCAGCCATTCTCCTGCAACACGCGCGCCGTCGCCCAATGCGTCTCGCGAAACATCACATCCGCCACGCAACCGGTAAACAAAGCGACTCGCGCGCGGCGCGTCCCCTTGGCGGGCAGAACGTGGGGAAGCGGAGGAAGCGTTTTTTGCAGCTTCGGCAGCATCGTGACCAGACGCCCTAGCCGCGAAGGCAGTAGCTTCCACAGCCCGGTATTGATGAGCAGCTTGTCGAGTCGCAACGTTTGCGCTATCCGCGCGGGAATCAGGGCCCTGCGAAGCTTGTCGGGATAAGGGAACAACCCGAACAGAATCCAACGGTGAAACCAGTCGTCCGTCTTCTTCGCTCCTGGCGTTTGGCTTTCCATCGCGACGCGAAACGGCTCGATCAATTTGCCGTATTGAACGCCCGAAGGGCAAGCGGTCTCGCACGCACGGCAGTCGAGACAAAGTTCGAGATGGCGGCGGACTTCGGGCGTAAGATCCAGCCGCCCGTCCGTCACGGCCCGCATCAAATAGATGCGACCACGAGGGCTATCGTTCTCGTCTCCCAGCTCCACGTAAGTCGGACACGATGCCGTACACAAACCGCAGTGAACGCAGTCCAGAAAGAGTTCGTAGTCGATTCCCGAGCCTGGGTTAACGACGGTTAGTGCGGACTTCGTAGCGACCGATTGTTCGACGGTTGTCATAAATTCACAGTCTGGAGAGCAAGGCGTTAACTAACGTAACCGAAGCGGTCTGGGTTGAGGATATTCTTGGGGTCGATCGCGTGTTTCACTGCGGTCATCAATTCAAACGGTGCGTCGATGGCACCCCACACGCTCTGATGCGTCATCTCCGAGCCGCCGGGATTCGACAAGACAATGACATCGCCCTGTGCCGCAGCGGCGACGGCTTGCAACTTGCCTACCAGCGTTCTCGCGAGTCCCGCGCTGGGAAACTCGGACAGCCTCGCAATCACGATGCCGTTACCTGCATGCGATTGAAGTGAACAGTTTTTGTCGAGGCTTTGAAGGGCTCCGATAAACCTCGTTATCCCACTCGGCACCATCGTCGCGCGCAGCACCAATGGCGATTCGCCGCAACTCGGGAACTCCGTCATGTTGGCGAACAGTTCGCGAGCAGCCTCGCCTTCGACGATGTGATGCGAACGAATCCCTACATGCCGCCATTCCAATCCCAACTGCTTCGCCATCCATGCCACTTCCAGCTCGGTCCCTTCCAGTGCCACGACAAGGAACAGTCCATTGGTTGCCGATGCCTCGCCCGTGAGATGCTTGTTCGCAGCCCAAGTAGGACCGGCCAGCAATTCGACGGCACAGGGCGTTGTGTCTGAGTTGATTAAGGCAGCGAGAAGTTGCTCGGTCTGAGTCAGGTCGGCTGGCGAGCAGACGGCAATCGCAAGGCTTTCAGCGATTGGCTTCAACTTCAACGTAAGTTCGGTAATAACGCCCAGCGTTCCCATGGACCCGGTCAACAACTTGCAGAAGTCGTATCCCGCGACGTTCTTCACGACACGGCCGCCGCCTTTAAAGCTTGAGCCGCGACCATCGACGGCGCGAATCCCGATCACATGATCGCGAACTGTGCCTTGACCGAATCGCCGTGGACCGTTGAAGTTTGTTGCGACCACGCCGCCAAGCGTCGCTTCATTCGCCTGAGGCACGTCGATGGGTAACTGTTGCCGTTCCTTCGCCAGGATTTCGGCCAGCGTTTTCATGGTGATGCCGGCACCAACCGTGATCGTCATGTCGCGAGCCGGATAGTCGACGATCGACGAGAGCTGGGCGAGGGAGAGCCCAATTCCTTGACGCTTCGCCGGCAAGCCATAATCGAGACTGGTCGCTCCGCCAATCGGATAGATTGCGGTTTCGCCGTCGTGACAGCCGCGCACGACCTCGGCTAACTCAGCCGCATCGCCGGGAGTGATCGTTTCGGAAATCGGCAGCGTCTCGCTAACTGTACTCACCAAGGGCACCAATTTGATTGTTAGAGTCGGTCATTTAGTACGTCAGGCTTTCCGGACTGACGGTCAGGCTGGAAAGCCTGACGTACTTGGCTGAATCACAACGCGGCTCGGCGACCAGGATGCTTCGCTTCAAGGCCACAGGCACCAGCGGTTGGCAACATTTTACGCGGGCTCAAATTGTTCTTCGGGTTGAACGCACCCCGCAAATTTGCCATCGCGGTCAGGTCATCTGGCGTAAACATTTTATTCATGAACTCGATCTTCTCGACGCCAATACCATGTTCGCCCGTGACGCTCCCACCACAAGCAAGACACTCGTCCAGGATCTCACCGCTGGCCTTCAGTACGTCCTCGGTCTGTTGATGGTTGCGTTCATCGAACAATAAGATCGGGTGAATGTTTCCATCGCCGGCGTGAAAGACGTTCACGATGCGGATGTCATACTTCTTGCCGATCTCGATGATCCGCTTCAAGATGTGGGGCAGCTTGGTGCGTGGCACGACACCGTCCTGCGTACAGTAACTTGGGCTCAATCGACCGATCGCGCCAAACGCCTGCTTGCGGCACTTCCAGAGCTTCATACGTTCTTTGTTATCCGCCGCGAGTCGCACTTCGCGAGCGCCGCACTTTTTGCACAGTCCGATGATCTGCTGTTGTTGATCGTCCAAGCCAGCTTCGAGACCATCGACTTCGATCAACAAGATGGCTTCCGCATCCAGCGGGAATCCGAACTTGAAGGCCGCCTCAACCGCCACAAGAATCCCTTGATCCATCATCTCAAGTGCGGCCGGAACGATCCCGGCCCCGATGATCTCGCTGATCGCATTCGTCGCATCGTCGCAGGATTCGAAGATGCCCAGCATCGTGCGATAGCCCTGTGGGTTGCGTGTCAGACGGACCCACACTTTCGTGACGATGGCCAACGTCCCTTCGCTGCCGACAATCGCGCCGATCAAGTCCAATCCGGCGGTCTCTTCGGTGGGGCCGCCGATCTGCACGACTCGACCGTCCGCCAAGACGGCCTCCACACCGAGGATGTGGTTGACGGTCACTCCATATTTCAGCGTGTGCGGGCCACCCGAGTTTGTCGCCACATTACCGCCGATCGTGCAAGCCCCCTGGCTCGACGGATCGGGAGCGTAGTGATACCCAGTGCCTTTCAATCGATTGGTAAGCCAAACATTCACGACACCGGGTTCGACGACCGCGTATCGATCGCGCAGGTTGATCTCGATGACCTCCTTCATGCGTGTCAGCACGATCATCACGCCACCGCCCACCGGCAGGCAACCACCCGCCAAGCTCGTACCGGCACCGCGCGGCAGGAACGTCACGCCTGCTTCATTACAAACTTTGACGATCTTCGCCACGTGCTCGGTGGTCAGCGGAAAGACGACGACGTCCGGGCTGTTCTTTTCAATCACAAATCCGTCGCACTCGTAAACGAGCAAGTCAGAGGCTGCCGACAACACACCATCGCTGCCCACAATCTTGCGGAGTTGATCGATAACAGAGGATCGAACGGCAGTTGACATTACACGCTTTCAGGTCGGAGTCGGTGACGCAAGGGAAGGCTTACGATTATGGAATTATAGAGTGGTTACGTCGCTTCGCTACCCATTGACGCACGAACTTCCGCACTTGGTGGAGTCGGCGTATACTGACATTTCCAGTCACCACCGAAGTTAAACGTAGTAGGTTCGCGCGATCGCAACCAGCGGCATGGAAAATAACTGTATCGTCGAGCCCACCACAGCGAACATCCAACGAGCGGCAGATGTCCTACGCGCTGGGAAGCTCATCGGGATGCCAACCGAGACCGTGTATGGCCTCGCCGCAAACGCGCTGGACGCATCGGCGGTAGCTGCTGTTTTCCAAGCGAAAGGTCGCCCGGCGACGAATCCGTTGGTCGTTCACATTGCCAGTTCCGATCGGCTGGCCGATGTTTGCGACCTTGCTTTGTTGGAATCGATGCGTGGGAGCATCGAGAAGTTGGCCGGTTTCTGGCCCGGACCACTGACGCTTGTCCTGCCTAAATCTGCGAGCATTCCGCCCATCGTCACCGCCGGGCGACCCACCGTTGCTGTCCGTGTTCCGTTCCATCCCGTTGCTTTAGCCCTCTTGCAATGTTGTGACCTGCCGCTGGCAGCACCTAGTGCCAATCGATCGAATTACGTCAGCCCCACTTCTGCTGAACACGTCAGGCAAGGTCTCGCCGATCACGTTGCGCTGATCCTGGAAGGCGGGATCTGTGAACGTGGCTTAGAGTCGACGATCGTCTCGTTAGTAGAATCGCCGCCTCACCTGTTACGCTACGGCGCTTTACCGGCCGAAGAGATTGCCGAAGCTTTGCAAGTCCCGCTGGACGAGTTGCTGCGTCCGGAAGCCACATCAGGTCGACAAGTCGGGGACGGGGACCAGGCTCCTGGGCTTTCGCCGGAGCACTACGCTCCCCTGACGCCGCTTCTTTTCTTGAGCGAGTACGACTGGAGCAATCCTCCGCCACAGATTGGCTTGATCGCCTTCCGGACGCTAGCCGAAGATTCTCGTCGGTTCGCAGTGATCGAACAGGTCAGCGATTCCAACAACGTGTACGAGATCGGCCAGCGGTTGTTTGCGGCCTTGTGGCGACTGGATCAGTTGGAGTTAGATTTGATCTTGATCGATACCTGCGAGGAAACCGGGCTCGGACGCGCCATTATGGATCGCCTGCGACGTGCTACCTTCCGTGCCCGAGTGAGCCGCACCTCTTCATGACCCGGATTCCATCACCGCCGCCACGCGAGAGCGTGCGGTTCTCGCAGCGTTCGAGCGAACCGGGATTCAAAAAAAAAGCTGACATACTAACGTTGCAAAAACGTCATGTAGGACGGGTCTCCAGGCCCGTCCGATCCAACGTCAATCAGAACCTAATTTCACGTCGATAGAATCCACGAACTGTGATGTCTTCAAACGACGAGCAGACTGTGTTCATATCGAGGTGCGGACGGGCCTGGAGACCCGTCCTACGTCAACTCTTATGCAACTGTAG
>CAUJKL010000228.1 GCA_963204995.1 Planctomycetota bacterium
TTTCAAACTGCTTGGTTTGTACGACGGCCCTCCGAGCCCGTCTTTGAATCTAATTCGTTATTCGACGGGCTCGGAGGCCCGTCGTACATCTTGTGCAACTTCAACAAATGAATCGCCCTGCGGCATGAGGCCCTCGACTTGTCGATGTTGATACCAGCCTCTACGATTTGTAATCAGACGCTCAGTCGAAAATCAAACACACGCGAACACAATGGAGTGACAAATGGCTGTAACAAATGATGAAGTGATCAAAATGCTCAAGGAAGCGTATTCCATGGAGTTGGAGACGGTCATGAACTACTTGGCCAACAGCACCAACCTCGACGGTGTGCGCGCCGAAGAGATCAAGAAGTCTCTGGCCGCCGACATCACGGAAGAGCTGCTGCATGCCCAGCAACTTGGCCAACGCATCAAACAAATCGGTGGCGTTGTGCCGGGATCGGCCGAAGTCAAAGCGAATATTGGTGGACAACAGCAGCCACCTAAAGACACGACGGACGTGGTGGCAGTGATCGAAGCAGTGATCGAAGCGGAAGCGGCCGCCTGTGCCCAATACAAGAAGATCATTCGCGCCACCGACGGCGAAGACTACGTGACGCAAGATCTGTGCATCCGGCTGCTCGGTGCGGAAGAAGAGCACTTGGTTTTGTTTCGTGGATTCTTGAAAGAGTATTCCAAGGCGTAGTCGCGAGAGCATGACTTCTGGTTCCCAGGCTCCTGCCTGGGAACCTCGTGGTCGTCCGGCTCTGCCGGGCTTGCGAGGCAGAGCCTCGGGGGAGAATGCGTTCCCACACGGGAGCGTGGGAACGAGGAGCGAGCGTGGGCAGGAGGAACTTGGGTTACGATCGTTTTCGCGGCGAGGGCAGTGTCGATAGATTCTGAACGGGCGTCGGTGGGGAGTTTCCATTGGCCGTCGGCCCACGTCGTGTCATGAGGCGCGGCTCACTCAACACGCGGACGACGACGTACCACAGCACGAGCACGACGGCGATCACACCGACCAGCGCCCAGATTCCTTCGCGTTTTAGTTTCGAGCCGAGATTGTGGACCGGCTCGATCGCTTTGGTGTACCGTTCCTGAACCAGCACGATCATCTGCTGCATGTCTTCGGGACCGTCCGGCAATTGCACCCATTCGGTCGCTGGAATCCAGTCGCCGCGGAAGTCCTGACCACCATCGGCTTCTGCGACGGGATCGCGGTAACGATAGGTGATGTCAGACTGAATTTGCAGTAACTGACTCTTGTCAATTCTAAAATGGCTGGCCTCGCCAGTGCGCGTCGCGGCGAGTTGATCAAACAGGGGATGCTGGAGGAGCACTCCGTAGTTCGGCCCCAATCGTCCGTCGATCAGGACGGCAAATCGATCGGGGTGATAGTTGGTCCGTAGATACGCGAAGTCGCCCAAGTTGACCGTCATGGCGAGCACTCCGAGCACTTCGGCCTTGGGGTCATTGTCTTTGAAGATCGGGGTCGACACCGCGACCTTCCAGATACCGGTCGTCGTCGATTGGAAAGCAGCCGAAAAATGTGTCTCGGTGATCGGCTTCACATCGCGCGAGCCGCGATCTTGCCAGTCGCGATGATCTTCGCTCAGGTCCGCAGGCCCACCATGAAAATAAGTTCGATACGAGTAATTCCATCCAGCGGAAAGATTCACCGTCGTTGGATCGTCGTAAGCGCCCGCGAGCATCCGTCCCGTTTTGTCGACGACAAAAATACTGGCCAGCTTCAATTCGGACGGTTCCTCCTGCAAGCGTTGAAGGTACGAATCGATTCGGCGTCGGAGATAATCGTACAGCTGTTGTCGTCCCGGATCGTCAGAAAACGTGTGTCGAAGGAGTTCGACTTCCTCGGCCGAAGCCGTTGGACGATTTAGTTGCTGCACAATGTCGGACTGGCTGATGGTCGCCCACAATTCATGCAGTTCCGGCTGCTCGGCCTCGCTGCGGGCGACACGAAAGTAGCGGCGGATTTCGCCTTCGATCGAACTAGCCGCAAACTTCGCTGCAAAGTCATTGCTCTCGCGCGCACGCAGCGTGATGAACTCTTCCGACTCGCTGATCGCGTCATCGTAGCCGCGGAGCCCGAACAGCGCCATCACAACGAACAATAACAGCGGGCCAACAAAACCCAAAAACATGAGCGGGCGTCGGACCTTCGCCAGATCACGGGCGTTCAACGCATCGATGACAGCCTGAACATTCGGGAACCGTCGCTCGGGACTAACGGCAAGACAGCGATCGATAATCTCGATCAGCGCGCGATCGATTCGAGGAATGCGTCGGTGCTCGTTAGGAATCGGTGCGGTCACGATGGCGCTCTGGTAGCGCGCCAGTCGCGTCTCGAGGTCGTGAGCGGCTTCGATCCCCTTCACATGTGCTTCGCTGCGATATGGGGGAGTACCGGTCAGCATGCAGAAGAGGATCGCACCCAACGCATACACGTCCCATTGAGCATCCGGCATGGCGGTCAAGTCCGCCTGTTCGGGAGCCATATAAAACAGTGTGCCGAGCGACGGCGACTGTTCGTGCGACAGTCGCGACTGGCCAAAGTCCGCCAACCGCGGCTTATTGTCTTGGTCGAGCAGAATATTCGCTGGCTTCAAATCACAGTGCAGTACGCCCTTGCCGTGTGCGTGCATCAGGCCGATGGCCACTTCGGCAAAGATGTCGGCGGCTTCACCGACCGGTAGCGGGCCTTGTTGTCGAATCAGGTCTTCCAGAGAGCCGTTCTCGATGTACTCCATGATGTAGTAAGGCGGCTCGGCGTCCCAACCGACATCAAGCAGCTGCACGACGTAGCGATCGGCAGATAGATAAACCAACTTCTCCACTTCGCGCGACAAAAGTGTCCAGTCGACACCCGATCGGTGAGCGAAGAACTTGATGGCAACTTGCCGACCTGTGTTCTGATCGACGCCGACCCAGACTTCCCCGTAAGCACCGCGTCCCAGCAATCGCTGTGCGTCGTACCCCGGCACGTCGACAGGCGGGCGCGTAGTCTTTAGACTCAGCTCACGAGCCTGTTGCTCTTCTTCGGTGGATTGGTGTTGAGTGCGGTCGTTGGTCATGATGTTGTTATCGTATCACTCTTACGGATTGCTGAGGAGGCTCGCAGTGCGTATCCTTCCCCTACTGTTTCTGCTGCTCACGCTCACCATGCGAGTGCCATCGCTGCCAGCACAGCAAGGCACGACGCCAGAACTGGATGGTCGCGAGGGCCGCGATCTCTTGCTGAAGTACTTTCGGCCAAAGTCGAAGTTGCATGTAAAGCAGACCGACCTGCAACGTGCCAAGTTTCCCGTCGTTGATGTTCACACGCACTTTCGTCATCGTTTTCGTCACTCGCCGGAGCAACTAGATGCCTTCGTCGAGTTGATGGATCGAAATAACATCGCCGTGTGTGTCAGCTTGGATGGACAACTCGGTGACGACTTTCGCGAGCATGCTGCGTATCTGTGGACAAAATACCCCAATCGGTTCCTGATCTTTGCCAACATCGATTGGCAGGGTGATGGAGCGGCTGACGATCCGGCGACGTGGGCCTGTCATCGCGACGACTTCGGCGCGCGGATGGCAGAAAGTCTGGGCGAAGCAAAGCGGTTGGGAGCCAGTGGGCTCAAGGTGTTTAAACAGTTTGGACTCGGTTACCAAAATCCGGATGGATCGCTGATCAAGATTGACGATCCGCGTTGGGATCCGATTTGGAAGGCCTGTGGCGAACTCGGGCTACCGGTGATCATCCACACAGCCGACCCTGCGGCGTTCTTTGACGAGATCGACGAAACGAATGAGCGGTGGGAAGAACTTCATCGCCACCCCCGAATGGAGCTTTCCCGCCGAGAAGTTTCCCAGTCGCGAGGAGTTGCTGGCGGCTCGGAATCGGAGACATGAAAAGGTGCCAGGCACCGACATGAAAAGGTGCCAGGCACCAAATATAGGTAATATGCGACATTGCGGCAGATTCACTCTTGGTTGCTGGTCTTCTTTGGGCGACCTCGTGGACGTAGTGTTGATGCGAGGCCGAGTTGATCAGCCGTCGTCTCAACCCAGGCTTTTTCGCCAAAAGGTGTGCCTCGT
>CAUJKL010000229.1 GCA_963204995.1 Planctomycetota bacterium
GATACTCTTGCCAGTAGAAGAATTCCTCGTCTATCCTTGGTTTGTAGCCCAGCTGCAATGCCTTGTCGATCATCTTCTGCCCGGCTTCTGGTTGCTCGAACACGTTTCCGCCTGGACCTGTCCAATTTGGCGGACGAGGAACGAATTGGCCGTACTTCAGTCTGACGCCGACTGCATACACGGCAGGTGGATAGTCTTCGTCAGCAGCCTGCTCAAGGCAGCGATAGCCGCCCAAAACATCGGGGGATACTGGCCACAAGATCAATTGCCCAAGCTTGGCGTCGTGATTCTCGGTCCAGCGAGCAAGCTCGTACATTGCCGCTGGGTCACTGTCAGCTCGAATCCTCAGAATCCAGCCCGGAACAAAGACAGAAAGAAAGATGACAAGTAGCAGGCTCGCCGAAACACCGGCGGCGATCAGAAACGGTCGGCGGCCCTTCCACGCGAGTAGGAGCGGTATTCCAACAAGCAGGAGCGGAAGAACGACTGGTAGGGGGCTCACGGGCATCGATTGTTAGTCACCAAACTCAATTGGATCACTCAGCAGATGATCGGAATAACGCTTCACAGGACTGGATGGGTGGCACCACAAACTCCCCATCGACTGGCGAGGGAATAGCGGCGATGGCGACGAGTTGCAGTGTCAAGCCGTTCTTCATCGGAGGGTGTCCGGAATTGACTATTTAGCCGACCAGCATCACTTCCTCGGCCTCGCGTGATTCCGTCCGAACTGTCAGGACCGAGTATCGATCGGGCGCTCACGCAGGCGATTGGTTTGGTACGCTTCGATCAAACGCTCAAGCATCTCGATTCGATACCGAATTCGCTGGCCGCGTTCGGTGTCACGCGTGCATTTGGGCGAAGCAAACACGCGAATGTCTTGCACCTTCGGAACGATATCCACACCGTCTCGGATCGCCGCCTCGACCGAGTCGAAATGGGAGTGCTGCGCCAGCACGATGCGATCGGGCTCCAATACCAACGTGTACCCATAGTCGCCGTAAGCCTCGGAAAACGCTCCATCGATGGTAATCGCTTTGCCGCTACGTTTGAGCGGCGACTCGCCTGCTTCTACTTTCACGGGGACGTGGCCGTTGACGATCAAACCGCCTGCTGGTTCCGTTCCGAATTCTTTCAAAACTTTGTCGCAGAATTCGGTTTCATGGATCAGGGAAAAGTAAGGATCCTTCGTTTCTCGATGAGCCGTTTTGTCTGCGATGAAGTCACGTTCCAATGTCGCGATGCGGTCCTTGCCAAACAGTGGCGACCTCGGGCCGCTCCAGAGATACCACAGGAAATCCAGGTCGGCTTGTTCCGAATTAACAACCGCTCGCCGCACCACCTTTTCAATTCCCTCGAACAGAGCACGTCCCGACAGCGACTGTCCGTCGACCTCGAGCGGCAGGAAGTTGCCCTCCGCATCCACTGGCACGCACCCATGAAAGATCAAGCATTCGCCACGTTTCAGGTACATCGAACCGTGCCCGACCATGAACCGCATCTGCTCACGCAGCTTTTGACTATTTACGAACGAATGCTTCAGGTACGAAAGACACTTCGATTCTTCTTCACTTAGCTGGTAGGGGTTCTCAGGATCGACCGTTGGGAAGTTGGTGTCGCGAAGCCCGTATGTTTGCCCGTCTATTGTGATCGTTCCTTCGGTGTGGTTGATGCGGTGCATCAAACGGCGATGGTCCAAGTCCCAATACGAGTTCCGCGTGATCATTTGGCCTTCAAGTTTGAACTGCATCACGGCAGCGGCCTTCTGCATTCGCGCGACCACTTCGTTGGGTCGCATGCCTTCACCTTTGGGCATGAAGTACTCGGCGGGATCATCGGCGTAGACGGTCCTGGCAAGATGCTCCAACGGAGTTAGCGGCACGCTGTAGCCCTCGTCCAATTGGCCCAGTCGACGATAACGCAGCGACACCCGCAAGACCGTGCAAATCATCGCTTCGTGTCCCAGCGAAGCACCCAGCCACAAGACATCGTGATTGCCCCAAATGAACTGCACGTTGGGCTGGAGACGCAAATACTCCATGACTCGATCGCCGCGCGGGCCGCGATCCCAAAGGTCGCCAGCGATGATCAGTTCATCGACGGCCAGGTTGCGGATCAGGCGTCCGAGAAGATGAATCAAGTGCAACGCTCGATCGCGCCGCACAAGTTCATCCAGCATCGCACCGACGAACTCCGGTCCACGTTCGGTGGAGGGAGCATGCATGATCTCCAGCAGCAATTCGCGATACTCGGCGGGAAACACGTTCGTTGCCAGTCGCAGGCTGAAGTTAGAAACAAGATAGCGAAGCAGCTCAAGTTGCGGCCCTAGCATCCGCAACGCGTACGCTCTGATCTCGTCAGGTTGTGTGAGGGTTTCACGAACTCGCTGCGTCACTTCGGCCGGATAGAAAGTCAGCTTCAGAAACTCCTTCCTCTCGACTTCGCTCATGGTCTCTGCGAACATCGCTTCCACCAGCGGGCGCAACGTTCCCGAAGCATTGTTGATCACGTGTTGTAGCTTCTTATCTTCGCCGTGGATGTCGCTAATGACATGCACGACGCCTTTAGGCAGCGTTTGTACGGCCGCCAGCCGCGCGGATTCAGCGATCGCCGCGTCCACATTGGGATATTGCAAAGCGAGCAACTCCAGCATGGAGAGATCGGCTTCGGGGCGTTTGAAGGAGTGAGAAGTGGTTTGCACGGCAGGATTCAAACCTGTAATAAGTGTTTCGGATTCGCACAATGGTGAGGATAAGCTATTTCCACGTTTGTAGGCCGGACCAAGCGCAGCGCTGTTCCGGCAGCATGGAATGCCTCAACAAAACGGACTGCCGGAGCGGCGTCGCTTCGCTCCTTGATCCGGCCTACATCTTCTACATCTTCTAGTTTGTAGGCCGGACCAGGCGCAGCGCCGATCCGGCATAGGTCAAGTCGGCATTATAGTCGTCGCAAGGCGACGAGCGGCACACGCATCAGGCTGTATTCTTGGGTCGGTCGCTGGCGAACCAAGGATAGATGGCAGGTATGACTAGCGCGGTGAGTAATGTAGAAGTGACGAGCCCACCGATGACGACGGAGGCAAGTGGCCGTTGAATCTCAGCGCCAGCCGTTGTTGAAGCAGCCATGGGCAGGAAGCCGAGACTGGCAACGAGCGCTGTCATGAGAACCGGGCGGATGCGAATATTCGCGGCTTCATGAGCCGCTTCGTGCCGACTCATGCCTTCCCCGCGAAGCTGTTCGGCAGCGCTTACCCAGACCAATCCGTTAAGCACGGCGACGCCGAAGAGCGCGATAAAGCCAACGCCAGCTGAAATGCTGAATGGCATATCTCGAATCGCCAGTGCAAAGACCCCACCGCTGGCGGCCATTGGGACGGCTAAGAAGATCAAGGCGGCCAATCGAGTCGATTTGAAGCTCGTGTAAAGGAGAAGCCAAATCACCAAGAGAACGATCGGTGTAATAATGGCGAGTCGCAACGCGGCAGACTGCAAGTTCTCGAAGTCGCCGCCCCATTCAATGCTGTATCCAGCCGGCAGATCGACCTGCGTGGCGATGGCCTTTTTCGCCTCGGCGACGAAAGTTGCAACATCGCGACCGCGTACATTGGCTTGAATGAATGTGCGGCGACGGTTTGATTCGTGCTCGATCCCAGGCGGAGATTCTTCGAGTTGAATGTCCGCAACCTCGCGCAGCGAGACTGGTTCACCAGCCAGCACACGAACCGGGATCTGTTCGAGTCGTGCGACTCGGTCCCGCCATTCCTCCGGAAAGCGAACGAGAATTGGGAATCGCATTCGCCCCTCGAAGACTTCGCCAACGGAATAGCCTCCAGCAGTAGCAACCGTGTCCATGACAAGTTGTGCATCAACGCCGTATCGGGCGAGTTGTTCTTGCTTGACGCGGACCGTGAGAGTAGGGATGTTTCCTTGATAGTCGGCTTTGACATCGACAGCACCTGGAATCCCGCCCAGCACTCTTTCAATCTCCTTTCCCTTTTGCGCGAGGATTTCCAAATCATCTCCGTAGAGCAGTACGGCAACATCAGCCTTTACGCCTGCTACGAGTTCATCCACTCGCATCTCAATCGGCTGGGTAAATCCAAAGGCAACGCCGGGAACTTCGCTGTTGAGTACTGCGGACATTTCTCCGATTAGTTCATCGCGTGTCTTATGAGCTGGCCAGTCTTCCTCAGGCTTCAGAATCACCCACACATCTGTCTGATGGACACCCATGACGTCGTTCGCGATTTCGGGGCGGCCTGTTTTGCAGAAGACGGTTTTCACTTCTGCAAAGTCCTTGATGATGTTCTCGATCTGAGTGGACATCTTCAGCGAACCTTCCAAAGTGGCGCTAGGTAGACGCACCGCTTCGACCAACAGATCACCTTCTTCGAGTCGCGGCATGAACTCGGCACCAAGATTGCCCGCAATTGGAATGCTGATCACGATCAACAACAGGCCCGAAACCACAGCAACGACTGGATTGCGAATGGACCGATCTACGAGTGGTCTGTAAACCCATTTCACGATCCGAATCAGCCAGACGTCTTTTTCTTCCATCTTCTTTGGTAAGGCGAGCGATGCCAGCACGGGCATCAGCGTGAGCGAGAGGACTAACGAGCCCGCGAGTGCGAATAGTACCGTCATCGCCATGGGGCGGAACAATTTCCCTTCAGTTCCCTGTAACGCCAAGATCGGAACATAGACGATGCCGATAATCAGCTCGCCGAACATGGTTGGCTTACGAACTTCGATCGCTGCGTCACGAATCACTTCCAAGTGCGAGCGACCTGCGCTGTTGAGCGAAATGCGCCGCATGCAGTTTTCGATCATGATGACGGAACTATCGACGATCAGTCCGAAGTCGATCGCGCCCAAGCTCATCAAGCTGGCGGTGACGCCGGTGGTGTACATTAAGTTGGTAGCAAACAGCATCGAGAGTGGAATCGCTAACGCGACCACCAGCCCGGCCCGCACACTGCCAAGTAACAGCAACAGCACGACGATCACGAGAATCCCGCCCTCGGTTAAATTGTGCAGCACGGTGTCTAGCGTACGTTCGATGAGATGAGCACGGTCGTAAATCACTTCACACGTGACACCATCGGGAAGCGACAACTGTATGTCTGCGAGACGTTCTTTTGCTGCGTGAACTACGGTTCGCGAATTCTCGCCCAGCAACATCATCACCATGCCTGTCACCGCCTCGCCGCGACCGTCACGAGTGACCGCTCCCTGCCGAGTCATAGGGGCGATGATCACTTCGCCGAGATCTTTCACCAGGACGGGTACGCCGCCAACGCGAGTCGCGACAACGACGTTCTCAATGTCGGCGACGCCACGCAACAGGGCTTGGCCACGAATGAACCGCTGTTCGTCGTGATGGACGATATAGCCGCCACCGGCGTTGGTATTGTTATGAGATAGTGCAGTAATGACTTCTTCGAGGCCAACGCCTGCTGTCGCAAGTCGATCGGGATTCAAACGAACTTCGTAAGTCTTGTAGAAGCCGCCGTGGGAGTTCACTTCCGTGACACCAGGTGTTTGTCGCAGTCGTGGGGCGATTTCCCATTCGAGCAATGTTCGCAACTCCATGACCGAATACCCGTCACCACGCACCTCAAACTGCAACACTTCGCCCAAGGCAGTCGTCAAAGGTCCTAGCTGCGGTTCACCCGTACCGGCTGCCATCGCTTCACGTGCGGTGCCGAGTCGCTCACTGACCAATTGGCGAGCCAAATAGATGTCGGTACCTTCTTCAAAGACGATCGTCACCAAGGACAGCCCAAACTTCGAAACGCTGCGGAGCTCTTCAACATTGGGCAGGCCGCCCATCGTGTTCTCGATTGGATAGGTGACATAGTTCTCAACTTCCAGCGGCGAGAGCGCACCCGCATCGGTGGCGATCTGCACTTGAACGTTTGTCATATCGGGAACGGCATCAATTGGCACATGCAGTGCGCAATAAACACCGGATATCGCCATCAGTCCAATCAAGACAATAACGAGGAAGCGATTATGGAGAGAGAGCTCGATTAGTGCTGTGAGCATAGGGCTGGCAAACCTAGCGCTGGGATAAGCGGGCAGGGGAGGGGGGTGGAGTGGAGAGGCAACGAACGGAGTCGAGGTGTTAGCCTTCTTCTCGTTCGAGGAGCAGTTCAGACTTCAAGGCGAATGCACCGGACGCCGCAACCGTCGCACCGTCGCTAAGCCCGCTTTGGACTTCCACCCATTCTTCGGTTTCCAGACCAGTCGTAATATCGACTCGTCGAAAGCTGTTATCAGCCTCCGCGACAAAGACAAACGTCTCGCCTTCGTGCCGCATGACGGCAGAAGCCGGAACCGCCAATGTGTGTCGCTCCTCCTCCACCGGGACCGACACCCAGACGAACATGCCCGGCTTGAGTAGATGGTCGGCATTGTCGATCTTGGCGATAAGCGGGAGGGCTTGTGTCTCTTGATTGACGACCGCTCCGACAAACTCAATCGTCGCAGTGAACTCGCGCTCACCCGTGGCTGGCGTGCGAACTCGAACCGTTTGGCCCGGTGCGACGGACGCAGCTTTCCAATTGCGTTCATGGATCTGAGCCGAAACCCAGAGCTGATCGGTATTGGCAAGCGTGAACAGGGGGCTGGTGGCCGCGACCACCGCCGCAGGCAAGATGTGTCGCTCTTCGATGCTGCCCGCGAAGGGTGCTGTAAGGACAAATTCGTTAAACGATGCGTCGGGGGCATCCGAGTTAGTGCCATACGGCCCGAGCAACGCTGCAAATTGTTCGGAACAAATCTTACGTGCTCGTTCGGCGCGAGCGACAGCGATTTCGGCGCTTCGCTGTTTTACGCCCAACTGGTACTTTGCCTGCTCACACACGCCCTGGAATGTCGCGTTGGCACGTTCGAGAGTGTTACGGCGTTCTTGAAGCACCCGACCGCTCAACACCCCTTTATCACTGAGCGCCTCGCTATTCTGATCAAACAGTTTCGCGAGTCGCAATTCGGAGTATGCCGCAAGCAATGTTTGGCGGTGCTCGCCAAGTGGCCGATCCTTGTATTCCGCTTCAAGGACCGACATCTCCGGCGATTGTGCGAGGGCTGTCAGTAGGTCTTCGACATTGGCCGCAATGCTGTCCGCTCGTTGCTGTTCTCTCTGCGCGAGTCGCAGATCCTCTTCACACTGCTGCACTTCGTCTCGCGCAAGCCCAATTTGCTTGCTCGTGAGGATGGCCAGCTTCGCTCCTTCACTTACCTGTTGTCCAGGCTGAACGAATACTTCCTTAACGACACACTCCACAGGTAAACGCAGTTGCAGTCGTCGAGCCGCGTCGTACTCGAGCCGCCCCGGCACGGTATGCATATGGGTCAAC
>CAUJKL010000230.1 GCA_963204995.1 Planctomycetota bacterium
CGCCGAAGGCGAAATCTGCTGGGGCGGCATGCAAGGCTGGAAGAAGATGGTGAACCTGCTCGAAATGGTGGGCCGCCCGGAGCACATCGGCTTCCAGGCCGACATGGCCCACACGCTTCTCTACACGCTCGGCTACAACGCTCCGGAAGACCGCATCGTGCCGGAGAATTTCAACTGGGACGAGGCCGGGCTGGCCGCCGCGCTGCGCACGCTCACCAAGGCCCTCCGTCCCTGGACCATCGATTTCCACGTCGCCCAGAACGACGCCACGGTGAAGGGACAGGGTTCCCACGACAAGACCGGCCGCCACTGCCAGGCCACCGACCCGAGCGGCAAGCTGAACATCGCCCGCGACGCCGGCTACTGGCTGCGCGACGAGGATGGCCAGCTCACCAAACGCATGAGCCACATCTGCTGGGATGGCTGCATGTTTTCCAACGAGGTCATGATGAACCCGCAAACCTGGAATGACATCCTCGCCGCCATGATCGCCGTCCGGAACGCGCACGGCTGGAGTGAATAGGAGACCTGCTTTGTCCAAGAAGAAACTGAACGTCGGCATCATCGGCTACGGCTTCATGGGCCGTACCCATTCCAACGCCTTCCGCACGGTGAACAACTTTTTCGATCTCGAATACGAACCTGTGTTGAAAGCGGTCTGCGCCCGCGATGGCGGCAAGGCGAAAGCCTTCGCGGAACAGTGGGGCTATGAATCGGTGGAAACCGATTGGAAGAAGCTGATCGCCCGCAAGGATATCGACCTTATCGACATCGCCAGCCCGAACAATACGCACGCACGGATCGCGGAAGCGGCGGCGGCGGCGGGCAAGATGATTCTCTGCGAAAAACCGCTCGCCATGAACGGCCCGCAGGCCGAGGCCATGGTGAAGGCCGTCGAAAAGGCCAAGGCGCCGAACATGGTCTGGTACAACTACCGCCGCGTTCCCGCCGTCACGCTCGCCAAGCAGCTCATCGACGAAGGCCGTCTCGGCCGCATCTTCCATTACCGCGCCAAGTTCCTGCAGGATTGGACGATCTCGAAGGACCTGCCGCAGGGCGGCGCCGGGCTATGGCGGCTCGACGCGAAGGTTGCCGGCTCCGGCGTCACGGGCGACCTGCTGGCCCACTGTATCGACACGTCGCTGTGGTTGAACGGCCCCATCGACAAGGTGACGGCCATGACGGAAACCTTTGTCAAGGAGCGCAAACACAACCTTTCGGGCAAGGTGGAAAAAGTAAGCATCGACGACGCCAGCGCCTTCCTGGCCCGCTTCTCGAACGGCTCGCTGGCCACCTTTGAATCCACACGGTACGCCCGGGGCCACAAGGCGCTCTATACCTTCGAGATCAACGGCGAACACGCCTCCATCTTCTGGGATCTTCACGATCTGCACCGGTTGCAGTACTTCGACCACCGCGACGAAGGCCTGACGCGCGGCTGGCGTTCGCTCCACATCACCGACAGCGATCATCCGTACATGAAGCACTGGTGGGTGCCTGGTTTGCAAATCGGTTACGAACACACTTTCGTGCATCAAGTCGCCGACTTCCTCGCAGGTCTGTCGACTGGCAAACCGGTCAGTCCGACTTTCCGTGAAGCGTTGGAAACTCAGAAGATCTGTGACGCGGTGCTTGCCAGTGCTAAGTCGGGTCAATGGACCAACGTCGGTTAACTAGCAGCTCGTTCCCAGGTGCCGCCTGGGAACCAGAGTTGCCTTGAACGCTCTACTCCACGACCTCACTGCGCTCGACCTTGCCGAACAGGCAGTACAGCGACGGCATAAAGAACAGGTTCATCAAGGTCGACGATACAAGTCCGCCGATGATCACGAGTGCCATCGGATACTCGATCTCATGCCCAGGCTTGTTGCCGGCAATTGCCAGCGGCAGCAGGGCCAGTGCGGCGGTTAACGCGGTCATGAGAATCGGCGCAAGGCGTTCCTCCGCTCCGCGAATCGCCAGTTGAGTGCCGAACTCCATCCCCTCCTCGACTTCGAGATGTCGGAAGTGGCTGATCATCATGATGCCATTGCGAACTGCAATGCCCACGACCGTGACGAAGCCCACGAGCGAGCCTAGCGAGAGACTTCCGCCTCCGAACCACACACCCAGGACGCCGCCAATCATGGCGAAGGCAAAGCTGAGCATCACCAGCGACACGAGTCGCCAAGCTCGAAACTCCGAATAGATCAGGACCACGATTCCCGAGATCGCGAGGATACTCATGAGCATCATCTGGCGGCGTGATGCCTGCTGAGCGGCATACTCGCCCAGAAAATCGGGATGGTAACCGCGTTCGAATTTGACTTGTCGCACTTCAGTTTCGATGTCGCGAGCCACGCTGCCCAGATCGCGGTCGCGGACATTGCAGGTCACGTCGATGCGCCGCGAAGCACTTTCGCGTTTGATAATGTTGGGTGCCGGGACGATCGCGAGGTCAGCAACTTCGCCCAATAGCACGTGGCCGCCCGAGGGCGTTTCGATCAGGCAATTGCGGATCGCTTCCAAGTCACTCCGCACTTCAGGCACGCCCCACACCGCAACTTGATAGACCTTCTGCTGCCGATAGACTTCGCCTACCGTGCGACCTTTGATCAAGGTCATGGCCGCTCGACGAACATCGCCGGGTGTCAGGCCGAACTGCTCGGCAGCCGCTGGTTTCAATCGCACGTCGAGTTGCGGTACGAGTACTTGTTGCTCGATCTTGAGGTCGCTCACCCCTTCCACGTCGGCGATGGAATCCCGAACTCGGCTGGCGTGTTGCCGAAGCTTTTCGATATCGTCACCATAGATCCGCACGACGATACTCGCGCTGGCACCGGTCAGCACTTCTTTGACTCGCTCGCGCAAGTACGTCAGCAGATCGCGATAGAGGCCGGGATAGCCATCAACGATCTCCTGGATCTCGGCAACTTTACTCGGGTAGTCGACGTCGCGGTCCAAGCTGATCCACAACTCCGTGAAGTTCGGCCCGACGACTTCATCGGCCACTTCGGCCCGGCCAATGTGCGAGCCGAAATTACGCACGCCGGGAACTTGTCGCAGTTCCTTGCTCGCTCGGACAGTAATTCGGTCCATGGCCTCGATCGAGGTGCCAGGCTTCTCGACCCAGTGCATCAGGAAGTCGTATTCCTGGAAGTTGGGAAGAAACTCTTCACCCAAGTACGGAACAGTGGCCAGCGTACCGACGAAGAAACCAACCAATGCGATAATCGAAATCGCCGGACGTCGAATCAACGCCGGCAAGACGCCTCGATACGGCACCTTCATGAGCGTGATCAGCGGCGATTCGCGATGTTGATCGGAGCGACCGGGGAGCAGCAGCAGTGACATTGCGGGCGTGATCACGAGCGCCACGATCAGCGATGCGAAGATGGCCAACACATACGACAGCGCCAGCGGACGAAAAAAGGAACCCGCCAGACCGTCCAGAAAAAACACGGGCATGATGACGAGCATCACCGTGAAGCTGCCGTACACGACGGCGCTGCGAACTTCGATCGAAGCATCGAGCACCACGATGAACGCCGAACGGGGATTACCCGCTTCGCGATTGAGCCGCAAGCGACGCACGATGTTTTCGACATCAATGATCGCATCATCCACGACTTCACCGAGAGCAATGATCAAGCCGGCCAGCACCATCGTATTGATCGTGACACCGGCGTGACGGAGCACGAGAGCTGCCGCGACGAGCGACAGAGGAATCGCCGTCGTGCTGATCAATGCCGTTCGCCAATCCCACAGGAATGCGACCAGGACGACAATCACTAGCACACAGCCGATCGCCATCGCCCAACCAAGATTCTCCAACGACATTTCGATGAACGTCGCAGGGCGGAAGATGGTTGGGTCGATTTGAATTCCCCGCAGACCTGGCTCCATATCTTTCAAGGCCGCTTCGACGTTACGTGTCACGTCGAGCGTATTGCCAGACGGCTGCTTCTCGACGATCAGCAACAAACCTTCAACGTCGTTGATGATGGCGTCGCCAATCGGCGGTGGGAAGCCCTCTTTGATTTCGGCGACATCGCCTAATCGCAGCGGCGCGCCGTCGCGAAAGGCCACGACCGTACGAGCCAGATCCTCGGCCGTGACGATTGTCGACACATGGCGCACCGACAGCCGTTGATTCGGCGTATCAATGAACCCACCGCCTGATACAAGAGCGGCGTCGCCGGCAGCTCGTTCGACATCCGCCAACAAAAGGTTGTGAGACCGCAGCCGTTCCGGATCAACGAGCACTTGGTACTGGCGATCGCGTTGCCCCCAGATGGCGACATTCGCGACTCCCGAGATGGACATCAATCGAGGCCGGATCGTCCATCTGGCTAACTCGGACATCTCCATCTGCGACATAACATCGTTGCCTTGCTCGTCCTTGTCCGACCAGATGCCAATCTTCAAAACGCGGCTGGTTGACGAAAGAGGCGATAGAATCACCGGCGGCATCGCCACGACCGGCAATCGCGACGCTTCGATCGCTAACCGCTCGCCGACCAACTGCCGAGCCTGCATGACGTCCGTGCCCTCTTGAAAGATCAGCACGATCGACGACAGACCGAGCACTGATTTCGAGCGGATTGTTTTTAGATCGGGCGTTCCGTTGAGCGAGTTCTCCAGCGGCACGGTCACGAGGCTTTCGACTTCCTCGGTGGACAGGCCCGGGGCTTCGGTCTGAATTTCGACCAACGGCGGCGCGAATTCCGGAAACACGTCGAGCGGCGCATTCCGCAAGTTTCGATAGCCAATAACGAGCATCGCGGCAGCGAGTGCGAGCACCAAAAACGGTTGCCGCAGCGACGATAAGACGATCGTTCGAAGCATTAGTGGCCAACTCCGAACTCGGTGCCAAACAACTCCACCGCACCATCCGTCACGACTTTACTTCCAGGTTCCGGACCGGAGGCGAGAATCGCGTTGTCACCGTCCACGTACTCGACCGAGACGCGTCGTCGTGCATAGACGTGTTCGGCCATCTGCTCATAGACCCACGTGCCGCCGTGGATGTCGTACAGGACGGCCTTGAAAGGAACGACAAGGCTCTTTGCCCGACTGTGCAAGGGAACCGTGACCGCTAGCCGTTGCCCTGGGTACAACCTGCCATCCGAGTTGTCGAGTTCGTAGAAGACATCGACCGTGGTCGCGATCGAGTTGGCCGAAGGCGGCGCGGAGACGTAATTCGCCTCGACTGATTTCTCGCTCGCTGGCTGCCCGAATTCCGCGATCGTCGCCGCTCGCGTTGCATCGATCTCGCGCCATTGTCCGACGTAGACGGGGACACGAATCCAGACACGATTCGTCGTGATGACGCTGAACAATGCTTTACCACCGACGACCGTTTCACCTGCCGCGCCACTGAGGCTTTGCAGCACGCCCGCCACCGGCGACTCGATCTCGCGACTCTCCAACTCGCCGGCTTGTTCGTCGAGTTTGATACCAGCAAGGAAGTCGTATCTTGTCTCTGCCGTCGTCAAAGCCTCTTGGGCAAGTTTCAGCATCGCAGATGCCTCGTCGACCGTCCGCTGACTTCCCGCTTTGCCCTTCAATAACTGCACCGCGCGGTCGTAAGCAATCTGAGCGGCATCGACCGAGATTTTGGCGGACTCGATCTGTCGTTCGGCGTCGATCTGTGTCGTCGCAACGTTCGCCTTGGTCTGTGCGACTTGGATCTGCTCCGAAGGTGTTAAGACATCGCGTTCGGGAGTCAGCAGCGGCTTGATCGTAAAGATCGCTTGTCCCGCTTCGACGCGATTGCCTGGAACGGGACCGGTACCAACAGACGGATCGGACAATGTCCCGGCGACGGGTGCCGACACCATAATGGTTTGACCGGGAGGGAGTAGTACTTCCCCACCCACGGTTCGCCGTCGCTGCACCTCGGTGAACAGCGTTTCGGCGAGTTGAATTCCCAGCCGCTCTTCCGCCTGTGCGGTCAGCGTGACACGGTTCAAGTCTTGCTCGTCAACGTGATGCTCGACGTGCGCCGGTTCGATTTTCGGCGGCGATTGCTTCGCGGGCTTGTTGCATCCCGGCAGTACCGTCGCTACGGCGATCGCCAGCAAGAGCAGCCGAATTCGTGAGAACTCGGATGCCTTGGCGCGAGCCCCGGAAGTCTCACGACTTCCGCTACCGGGTTGAGGCTGAACGAGAACGCTCATCGCATGTCTTCTCCCACATTAACCTCCGGAAACGGCAGCATCTCCATGCTCATTGGAGCACTGGCGGCAACATCCACCAAACGGTGTCCGACGCTCCGTTCGAGTTCCGCAATCGCTCGGCGGAGCTGCGCTTCCGCGTCTCGTTCGCGTTGCTGGGCGTTTAGTAACTGTCGAGTTGTCTCGAGTACGAGCAGCAGCGACACTTGACCTTCTTCGAGTGCGATTTGCGAACTCGTCATCGCTTGGCTGGCTTGCGGAAGTACCTGGTCGCGCCAGATCTCCAAATCGGCCTGCGCTTGCAAGAACTGAATATACGCTTGCTTGACTTCCCAAGCTGCCAGATCGCGACGGTTGACGTATTGTCGCCGCAAGCGTTCGGCATCTGCCTGGGCTCGTGCGATCGCGCCTTGGTTTTGATGGAATATCGGAACGGTGAATCGCATCCCAGGCCCGGCCTCGAAACCTTTGTCACCCTTCGCGTTGATGTCCGGCAAGATGGCCGTGAATTGCCAAATGTCGCGTCGCGCAATCTTCTCGCGATCTTCGGCCGCGTTGACTGCCAGTTCAACTGCACGCAAGTCAGGACGTGACGACACAGCCTCACTAACCAGCAATTGAACGTCGAAGTTCGTTGACGGAGGCACTGGCATCGGAACGGGAAGCGGCTGCAAGTCGGTGAGTTGGATTCCCAGCAGGTAACGCAAGCGTTCACGTGCCAGATCTGCGTCGCGTGCCGTACGGGATACCTCGGCCGCCCCGACCATCGCGTCTAAGCGGACCGCAGACACGTCCAATTCGGCAACATCGCCGGCCGCGAGACGAGCTTTGGCAATTCGCGCGATTTCGCGGCGGAGCGTCTCTCCCTGTTCGGTCAACTGTGCTCGCTGGACGGCAAGTTGCCAATCGATGTAGGCGACGCGGATGTCTCGGACGACATTCAATCCATCCTGTGCCAACCGCTCGGCGACGCGGCGCGACTCGAGTTCGGCCGCCGAAATCCGCACCGGTCGCACCCACAGAATATCCACCGGGGCATACAGTGCGAACTCCCATTGCTTGACACCGATCGGCAGCATCGTGAGCACCTGCGGATTTTGCAACTGTGCCGCCTGAATGACGTCGGCCACGGAGATCTCGAGATCTGCGAGCAGCTCCTGATAAGCCGGATTGTTCCACAACCCCACGGCAACGGCTTCTTCTTCGGTCAGGCCGTCTTCCCACACGACCCACTGGTCGAAAGCCAGATCGCAGGCGGGCGTCGGCGGTCCAAGGTCGAACCCCGTGCGTGCTAGCACGTCACCACTGACATGGGATCGCGAAAGGTGCGTCGGAGAAACGCACCCAGCTGCCAGTACTAGGCACAGGATAAAGGCCCATCGAGATAGAAACACACAACACCGCGAACTGTAATGCGGGAATTGACGAATAGAACGGTCGTTCTTTCTGTTTCGGTCGTAACAGACCGCCGATCGCATCGATCGACCCGATTGTCCGGTTGTACCGGTTATCCGGCCTACGCGTCGGTGCCGTCGGATATTGGCGCTCGTGGTGCAGCCGTCTCGGCGGGCGTTAGCCCGCATTTCTCATCACATCAGAAAATGTGGAGGGCCATCGTGGTAGAGGGGCGTTTTGTTGTGGCAGCTGTTCTCTGACCGTGATGGGCGGGCCGCGTTGCTTCGTTTCGGCACGCAGGACCAGCGCTTCGCGACGTTTCAGGCTCAGTTGCGGTCGTTTTTCCGCCGCCGGCGCAAACCGCGATCCGCCAATGCTCGCAGTCGCATCGTTTTTCTCCCCGGTTCTCCTCACCTCAAGCTGTCACACGGTCAGAGAACTGCCAGTCATGGCAGACCGTCGCCGGGAAGGGGCAGGTCGGGCGCGCCTCGGCTGTGATGGGCAAGCTCCTCGGCGTGGCGGCGGAGGTTGGACAACACTTGGGCGAACAACTCGCGATAAGGGTAACTGCTCGAAAAATGTGCCCAGACGCGGCGCGTTGTCACGCGGATCAGACCGCCAATCTTGAACAGACGCGCGCGGATCGTGGGGGCATTGAGCTTGCGACATTTCCGTTCCCGCCAATCCTTTGTCTCACCAGATCGAGTACAGAATGTTCGATCGTCTCTTGATCACGATGATCGGTAAAACACTTGGCCTACTGTTGCAGCACGCCAAACATTTGACCGACCTCAGCGATCAGCGGCACGCCGCCGTCGCTGACAATATTTCCGCCTTCAAAATCGGCGGTCAAAACCCGCTCGCCGAGCCCGTGAAATTCGATCCGTGATTCGTTGCGCTGTGTTTGCACGAGGAAACCTTCATGATTTGTCGTAACCTGTAAGTGAAGAACAAGTTATGACAAATCTGGGGGCCTCGCGCTAGCCCATGTGATGAGAAATGCGGGATAGGGGAATCGTTCATAAAGCGCCCAAAGTCGTCAAGCTCGATCGGTGCGATTCGATTGATGAACCGAACGCCGATACGTTGTACTTCAGGCGGTTCAGCCAACTCCAGGAAGACCTGCCAAAGGCGAAGTGCTTCGGTATCAAAGCTCTCCCAGCTTTGATACGGCTGTAACCGGCTGAACACAAACCCATCGCGGTTGAACTGCGCGATGGAGCGACCATCTGTCGAAGTCAGCCGCACACCACGCCAGCTCTCTTACTGTTTCATCTTTCCGCCATCCGAGTCGAAGTGCGCCTCAAGCTGCAACTCGTGTTGCGACTTGGCGTCGGGATACTCCGGCAGGCGGGCGGTC
>CAUJKL010000231.1 GCA_963204995.1 Planctomycetota bacterium
GCATCGCCAACTGAATCATCTCTCGCCCCTCGACTTCGCGGACCGCCGAAACGATTCCACTCACCACGCTATGCTTCAGCCCGAGCGGATTTCCCATGACGACGATCGGCTGACCTTGGCTTAACGTGCCGGCATTGTCGAGGTCGAGCGGACTCAATACTTTGCCCATCGGCGAAACTTTCACCACAGCCAGATCGCGATACCGATCCGATGCATGTACCGATTCCACGACGAGGTTGGTCCCATCGGACAGCTCCACGCTGAATTCGCGCCCTTCGCCGATAACGTGCAGATTCGTGGCGATCAATCCATCGGCGGAAACAACGAACCCCGTTCCCAAACCGTGTTCGCCGCCTTCGCGACTTGTCGTAGAAATCGTGACCAGCGAGGGCCGGACCCGTTCGACAATTTGCTCGACCGTTAGCGATTGGGCGGCGTTCGCTGCCGAAGTCGGTTCGTCCGCGAGAAGAAACCCGTGGCGGCTACATAAAGCCAGAAGAGTTACGGCAACAACGGCGGCGACTCGAAACATAGAAGAACTCCGGCTGAGATCGATCGAGGTGAGGTGGAACCATTGTAACGCCCCGAGCTCGCGGCGACCAATTCTAGCGAACGCCTTCTAAGGTGTTTGGTTTGCCCTTATGATGCAACCCGTGGTGGCAAGCTTCGAGCTTGCCAGCCTCGCCAGATGAGCTGACAAGCTGGAAGCTTGTCGCTACGTGATGTAGGAACACCATCGTGCCCTCGAATAACGAACAACCGCAATACACCCGCGTGTTTTTGACGTTTGCGCGAAATAGCCTGATTCGTGACATGACGTTCCGCGCGAATTTCATCATCGAGTGCATTGCGTCGCTGTCTTGGACGATGATGAATCTGGGCTTCTATCTGTTGATCTTCTCACAGATCGAGCAGCGACGAATCGCGGATTGGCACCAATATGAATTCTTCGCCTTTATCGCGACGACTTGGATCGTGAACAGTGTCCTGCAAGCGTTCTTCATGCCGAACGCGGAAGAGTTCAGCGAATTGATACGAAGCGGCAATCTGGACTTCGCGCTCTTGAAGCCCATCGACACACAGTTCTTAATCTCGCTCCAGAAGATGGACTGGTCATCGCTGTCCAATTTTGCTGCTGGCGGAGTGCTGCTGGTTGTCAGCCTCTGGCGACTGGCGGGAGATACCGCCCATCCGTTAACCGTCACTCCGATGATGGCGGCGATGTACGTTTTCTATTTGGCTTGTGGCGTCGCGATCATGTACAGCCTGATGGTGTCGCTGGCCGCCACCAGCATTTGGCTGGGCCGCAACCAAACGCTCTATGATTTCTGGTTCTACATCACAAATTTTTCGCGATACCCGATGGAGATCTACAACGGGAAATTCGGTGCGCCGTTGCAGTGGTTCTTTACGTTCATCATTCCCGTACTGATCGTGGTAAACGTGCCGGCAAGAATTATCGCACAGCCGCTGCGACCAGGAACGAGCGTCGGGTCAGCGCTGGCATGGTTTGCGATTGCGGCCACCGTTGGTTGCTTGATCGGTTCGCGCTGGGTCTTCACGCGAGCACTACTTAGCTACCGTAGCGCGAGCAGTTAAGCCGCAAAGTCGGAGGTGGCTGGGGCTGAGTCCGCGAAGCCCCGGCTTACCATGAACTCCAATCAGCCGTGGCGTCGAAGACTCAGAACTCCTGATCCAGGAGCCGAGAACTCTGGGAGTCCGCGGATTCTCGACGGGGCAGCGGGAAAATGAGGTGATACCAAAATCCAATTCGTGGTTCACGGTATTTTCCACCGGATCAGGAGTTCTGAGACTCCGCCACAGCCACCCGACGTTCTCTTACTACTTCGGCTAAATCTTCGCACGTGTACGATCAACTAGCGGTGTATATTCAACAGCCGTTTCCCGTCTTGGGCCCGAAGGGTCCGCACAGCCACTGCCGGGTGCCGTAAGGCCCCGGATCGATTGCCTAGTGCGTATCGAAGCCCTGAAAGGGCGACACATTTAGTATCGCTACGCCCAGATATATCGGAGGTCATATTCAACATAGAGGCGAAAACTTCGTTGCGATGTCCAGCGGAGAGATAGGGCGTGCGGTTCTTTGTGCTGAACACAATATGGTTGAGGAGCCGTTGATGAGTTCCTGCCATGGCGTTGGCTCTCGCTGTGTCGCCCTTTCAGGGCTTGGAAGTAAATTTGCGATCTGTCGACCGGGGCCTTACGGCACCCGGCAGTGGTTGTTTCGACCCTTCGGGCCGGAGGAGCTTTCTACCTCGTACGCTCCGGCTAGATGTCGTGTAGCAACGCTCACGAAATGACTTCCCCAATTGTTCCGGAGTTTTACGGCAATTAACCCTCGGAATACCGCGAAACGAGGAAGCTATTTCGTGAGCGTTGCTAGCGAAGACGCGTGAGGGCGCGTGAAGGCAATCGATGCCCCTTGGCCGGAATGAATTCCGGCCTACGTCTTACCTACGATGCCGTTCCATGTCGACGATTCGGTCGGCCGTTAGATGCGGCTTCTTGAGAAACTCCGCTCGACTGCGTTGGCCAAAGATACCGACTTCTTTGCGAAGATAGCGATGCAGATTTAACCCAGGTGCAGGCGAGACGAACGACAGTATCTGGCCGTGTTGGTCGAGCAACGCATACGGTGGCGACGCTTGGTGGCTGGAGTGAACCGGCAATAGCCAACCACGTCCGTCGAAACGCGGATCGAAATCGGACGAGCCCGGTGTGGCGGGAACTTCGCTCGTAGAGTTCGACTCCGAGCGTTGAGCATCGGCTTCCGGTTCGGCGATGCCAGCGTAGTTCAGCTGAAGCTTCTCGAACTCTTTGATGTTTTCGAGCATCAGGCGTGCCTTGCCGCGACGCAACGTGGTGTCGCTCTGCTCCAACAATGCTTCGGCGTCTTGACGCAGTGCGGCGAGCTTCCATTGCGATGGTGTTTTGGAGACAGTTTCGGAGAGTCGGAGGTCGAGCGCCGCTGCCAGGAAATCGAAGTCGCCGAGCCCGGTTGCACTGAGACGAAAACCGTCACGGGGAGCAAGTGATGCGACGCGAGGTGCCGGCGAATCTGCTGGCGCGGCGTCACGAGCGACGAACCCGTCGCTGGCTGGTTCGGGAGCGGGTGCGGCGGTTTCCTCGACAGCAACCTGGAACTCGGCAAGTTGGATTGGAGTCCGCGAATCCATCGCCGAGGCTTTCTCGACCAACGGTTTAATGTCACGCTCCTGCACCCAACGGAACTCGCCGGCAGGTGGAGCGATCTGATAAAAGTCGCGTTGTTCATCGCCACGGAAGATCGACATCGACTGCCGTGCCATCAGCTGGACCGATTCACCGGGATCGAGTTTCACCTGCCACTTGTGGTCTTCAACCGCTCCAACTTCGCTGCCGACCCACGCGACGGCACTGCTGCCGACGACTTTTGCCACGTCAGGATCATTGGTCATCCGGAGTTTATTCGCTTCAATCCAGTTAAAGCTTCCTTCAGGGGGCCGAATGGCCAGCCAGCCGCCTCCTTTCCGCTCGTAGACTTCGACCTCGCTGCCCGCCGCAATCTGGCCCGTCGCATAGAACTGAGAGCCCGGCCCGCTACGGATGGTTACATCACGGTCATTGACCGCCACCTTGTAGGGAAACGATTCGTCAGCCGTCACGACAGCCGTGACTACCAATAGGATCAGACCAAGAACACAGTTGGCTCGCATGAATACGCCCGCCGAAGTCGAATACTTGTCGAATAAGAAGAGGCGAGTCTTCTAGCGAATAGGTCTCGGCGATTCAATAGCAATCTCGGCGACGAGGGAAGCTGGGTGGAGGAGGCAGTCTGCGTGCGGAGAGATCAAAACTGATGACCTTCTTGCGGGCCGTTGATCGTCGGCGTCAGCACCTCGGGGCCGTCTTCGGTCATCATGACGGTGTGTTCAAATTGGGCCGAGAGTTTGCCATCGCGAGTTCGCACGGTCCAACCATCGTTTTTGTCTGTCACACCCTGCCTGACGCCGACGTTAATCATCGGTTCGATCGTGAAGCAAGTACCCGGAGCAAGTCGAGCTCGCCGCGATTGTCGTGTTGGATAGTGCGGGATCGTCGGTTCCTGGTGAAAGTCACGCCCCAGCCCATGCCCAACGAATTCGCGGACGACGCTGAAGCCGCGGCGCTCGGCCTCGGTGCGAATCGCGGTGCCGATGGTTGCCACGGGGCAGTTCGGCGTGAGCGAGTTGATCGCCAGCCACAGGCAATCGAAGGCACATTGCGTCACGGCGCGGGCTTCGTCGGATACCTGCCCGATCAGAAACGTCTCCGAAGAATCGCCGTGCCAGCCATCGACGACACTAGTCACATCGACATTGACGATGTCACCGTCTTTCAACACGTATTCATTCGGAATGCCGTGACAGATGACTTCGTTGATGCTCGTACAGCAACTCTTCGGATAAGGCCCTTTCTCGCCGGGATAATGCAACGGCGCGGGGCGATGCCCATGCGACATAGTATAGTCGTGAATTCGCTGGTCCAATTCCCCCGTCGTTACACCCGCTTTCACGAATTCACGGATATAGTCCATGAGCTGGGCATTGAAATGACCAGCACGTCGCATCGCTTCGCGTTCCGGCTTGGCGAGCTTGATTTTCACCTTACTTTGCAACATCAGTCCCCTCGTTGACAGCAGATTTCGATCGATCAAGTGTACCAAGCGGGAGGACGAAGGACTATGCCTTTCGTGTGGGAGTTGTCGCGAGTTGAAATCATGGTCCCCGTTCGCGTTTTGCCGTTAAGCCAGTAGAATCGCGAGTCTAGTTTCCACCCGCCCTTGCTGGACCGGGTCTAATCAGAGCGAACCGACCATTCAAGTCGCTTGTCGCTACGATGGCCACCCCGGACTACGAACCACGAGCCAACGCTATGCCCCGCTACAACCCCGCTGAAATCGAACCGAAATGGCAGAAGTTTTGGGAAGAGAACCAGACCTTTAAGACGCCAGATTTTCCAACGGGTGAGAAGCTTTACGTTCTCGACATGTTTCCGTATCCGAGTGGCGAGGGGCTGCATGTCGGCCATCCCGAAGGCTATACGGCCACGGATATCACTTGCCGCTTTGAACGGATGCGGGGCAAGTCGGTGCTGCATCCGATGGGCTTCGACGCGTTTGGCCTGCCCGCAGAAGAACACGCGATCAAGACCAACACGCCGCCTCGCGTCTCGACCGAGCGAGATATGGCGACGTTCACTCGCCAGTTGAAGATGCTGGGCTTCAGCTACGACTGGAGCCGCTCGCTGGCCACGACCGACGTCGAGTACTTTCGTTGGACGCAGTGGATCTTTACTGTGCTGTTCGACACTTGGTTCGACCACGAGCAACAGAAAGGGCGACCAATCAGCGAGTTGCCGATCCCCGCGACAGAGCGTGCGGCGGGCGAGCAGGCCGTCCGACGCTACCAAGACGACCATCGTCTGGCGTTCCAAGCCGACGCGCTGGTGAACTGGTGCCCCGCACTCGGCACCGTATTGGCCAACGAAGAAGTTAGCGACGGCAAGAGCGAACGCGGCAATCATCCGGTGCAAAGGATGCCCTTGCGCCAATGGATGCTCCGCATTACGGATTATGCCGATCGGCTGGAGCGAGACCTCGATCAACTCGATTGGTCCGACAGTATCAAACGCATGCAGCGAGAATGGATCGGCCGCAGCACCGGCGCGGAAGTCGATTTCTTTATCGGCACCAATACGTGTGCCACTGGCTCCGCCAGTGCTACCTCCGACTTCAAATCATGGAAATCCCAGCGAGCGACCTCCGGCTTCCCACGGAAGCCGGGCGATGAAGTCTTGCGAATCTACACCACACGTCCGGATACGTTGTTCGGGGCAACCTACATGGTCATCGCACCGGAACATCCGTTCGTTGATCGCCTGACGATCGCCGGACAGAAAGACGCCGTGAAATCCTACTGCGAACAAGCTGCGGCGAAGAGCGATCTCGATCGGACGGAACTGGCCAAAGGTAAGTCGGGTGTCTTCACCGGATCGTATGCCGTCAACCCCATCAATGGCGAGCGAGTTCCCATCTGGATCGCCGATTACGTACTGATCAGTTACGGTACAGGAGCGATCATGGCCGTACCGGCGCATGACACTCGCGACTTTGAATTTGCACAGCAGTTCAAGATTCCCGTAATCGCGGTCGTCGATCCCGGCGATGTCGAAGGCGTCGATCGCGCAGCGGTACTCGCCGGAACGGAGTGCTGCACCGAGCAAGGTATCGCCGTGAACTCGGGCGAATACAACGGATTGGCGACTGCGGCCTTCAAGCAAAAGATCAGCGAGGATCTCGCCGCACAGGGGACTGGCAAGCAAGCGACAAACTATAAACTGCGTGATTGGCTGTTCAGCCGCCAGCGATTCTGGGGCGAGCCGTTTCCGATCTTGCACGAGTTGGACGACGCCGGAAATCCGACCGGCATGCTGCGAGCCGTCGATGCTGCCGACTTGCCCGTCGATCTGCCGCACCTGGACGACTACAAGCCGCACGGCCGCCCCGAACCACCGCTCGGCAAGGCTCCCGAAGAGTGGCTCTATCCGGTCATCGACGGCAAGCGATATCGACGCGAGACCAACACGATGCCGCAGTGGGCGGGGTCGTGCTGGTACTACTTGCGGTTTATCGACCCGAAGAACAGCACGGCGTTTGTGGATCGCGAAAAGGAAAAGGCTTGGATGCCGGTCGATCTGTATATCGGTGGTGCCGAGCACGCCGTGTTGCATCTGTTATACGCACGCTTCTGGCATAAGGTGCTTTACGATCGTGGCTATGTTAGCACCGTCGAACCGTTCCAGCGATTGGTTAATCAAGGGATGATCCTGGGCGAGCCGCAGTACCATATCACGCCAGAGATCTTCGAGGCGAACAAGTCGCTCCTGACCGAACGCAACATTCAAACATTGTGTGTCGAATCGGAAGACAAAGTCACCTACATCTTAAAGAACCACGCCGACGGCAAGGTCACGGACTTGTCGGAAGAGCAGACGGAGAAGCGCCAAGGGCAGTTCTATCTGGTCGGCACCGAGATCCCGCTAACGACCCGCGCCGACAAGATGTCCAAGAGCCGCGGGAACGTCGTCAATCCCGACGATATCGTCCGCGAGCACGGTGCCGACTCGCTACGGCTGTACGAGATGTTCATGGGAGCCTTTGAAGCGACAAAGCCCTGGAGCATGAGCGGCGTGGAAGGGGTGAGCAAGTTCTTGAATCGAGCTTGGCGACTGATCATCGACGAGAACGCCGAAGAACTTGTGTTGCATGCCTCGGTTCAAGACGTCGCGGCCACTGACGAGCAGCTTCGCGTCTTGCACAAAACGATCAAGGCGGTGACTAAAGATATCGAGACGCTCGGTTTCAATACCGCGATCTCACGGATGATGGAGTTCGTCAACTTCTTCACGAATCAATCGGTCCGCCCGATGTCCGTGATGGAGCAGTTCGTCTTGTTGCTGTCGCCCTTCGCGCCCCACATCGGCGAAGAGCTGTGGGGAATGTTGGGCCACCATGCGACGCTGTCCTACGAGCCCTGGCCGGTGTGTGACGAGTCGTATCTTGTCGAAGCGACGATCGAGATCCCAGTTCAGGTACTCGGCAAACTCCGCGGCAAGGTGCAAGTTCCGCCCGATATCTCGAAAGAAGCTCTCATCGCAGCTGCGAAAGCCGACGAAAAAGTGATACCCTGGCTGGAAGGCAAGACGATCGTCAAAGAGATCGTTGTACCGGGGCGACTTGTGAATTTTGTCGTCAAGTAGACTGAGATGGGAGATCGCCACCGTGTCCAACACACAACTGCAAAGGCTCGTTGAATACGTGCTCGAAGGTGAATCGCGATCGCACAACGCTACGCCTTCCGAGTTGCAGTGGTTGGGCGAGGCGACGGATGCTCAATTCGACGAGTTCTTACAAGCGTTGCTCGACGCGGATCTAGGCCCGGCGAACGATCCGGCGCTGGGGGATGTGTTTCGATCGGTCATCTATCGACTGCGACCGTGGGACCAAAGCAATCGACGCCGACTGCCGGTAACGACCGTACCGATGATCGTGGCCCTCTATCGCAAGCTGGGCCAGTCGAGTGCGGCCCGCTGCCATTTATTGCAGTTGCTGGCCGCATCGGCAATTCCGTATGAATTGACAGAGTTTGCCAATCTGGTCGTTGATGATCCACCGAGCGACGCACCGTCTGCGCTACTCGCATTTGGGCCGCTGTTTCAACACACGGCGTATGACGCCAGCCAGTTGTTTCCGCGATTGCTCGACGGTTTAGAGCATCAAGTTGTGGCAGCGTCTATTATCGATCTGGCAAACTTCTTGTTCCGTCATGGTTTGATCGAACCTCATCCCGGCGTGGCACGCAAGGAACAGTTGATCGCCTTGCTAGGTGGGGTCGTGCAGCGATTGGCACGGATGGAGGAAGACCCGACGAAATTCGCTGCGACTCCTGAAGAGATCGCACAGCAAATCGACGATGCCATCGCACTGGCGGTCGCACTCTGTGATGCAGTGGCGCAGATCGGTGATCGCGATGCCGTCGGCAAGTTGTATCAGGCGTTGGAAGTTCGGCATCGACGTCTGCATACGGAAGCTGCCGCCGCACTGGCGCGGTTTGGCGAAGACGCCGGTAAAGAAGCGTTGGTCGCGCTGGCAGCCGAGCCAGTAGCCCGCTTGCGAGTGTTGGCCTATGCCGAAGAACTCGACTTGGCCGAGAAGCTCGACGAACAGTTCACAACACCGGTGGCGCGGGCCGAAGCAGAACTAGCACTTTGGCTGGCCCAACCTTCTCAAATGGGTATTCCGCCCATGCAACTCGAATTGCTTGACTCACGGATGCAGTTCTGGCCGGGATACGACGAGCCCATTGAGAGCTTCCTCTTTCGCTTCACGTACCACTTTCCAACGGGTGACTACAGCAATGTCGGCATTGCGGGCCCGCTCACGCATGCGTTTGGAGCCGACTTGCTGGATCTGCCGCCGGACGACATCTATGCGGCGTTTGCTGGTTGGCATGTCGAGCATGAGGATATTTTCGAGATGGATGCAGCGGTGCTGACCGAAGCGCAACGTGTGGAAGTCACTCGACTGGAACGACGGCTTCGCGACTATGACTACGACGCCGTCCAGCCAACAATCTTCGGCATGTTTCTGGGCGACAAAGTGCTTGTGGCTCGCGCGGTGCGTGAAGGACATGCGGGGATCGCCGTCATGGACGATCACGAACCAAGTTGGTTTCCTGCTCGAAACACTTCGCGGCCCATCGGCTCGCATGAAGCCTGCTGTATCTACAAAGGTCGGCGTCTTCTGCGCACGTTCAACTGACGACGCATCACGTTTCTCGCACAATGTCATGTGGAGTGCTGTGACATGTCACAGCTTTCACCGCGGCGGAGCCGCTTTTGTCCTCGCCGTGAATGGCCCGCGGAGAGTGGCTGGGCCACAAAATGGGAAAGCGGCGACAAGTCGCCGCACTCCAAAATGTCGCTTCGCCCGCACGACAATTCCTTGACGATTAGCGGTTGGGGATGAAAAGTAGGCTGCCCAATTAGTTAATCGGTGCCACTAGAAGATGCCGAGTTGGTCGCGGGCGTCGTCGGACATGCGGTCGGGCGACCAGGCGGGGTCGAGGACGATCTTTACTTCGACTTCGCCGACGTCCTCGATCGCGCTCACAATTTGCTTGCTCTGGGCGATCAATTGGGGACCGGCTGGGCACATCGGACTCGTCAGCGTCATATCGATCTTGATGTTCTTCTTGTCTTCTTCGGCATCCTTGATCGTCACTTCGTAGACGAGCCCCAGATCGACGATATTGACGAACAACTCGGGGTCGATCACCTTCTTCAATTCTTCCCGGATCAGTTCTTCGCTAACGGCCATGATGTTTCTCCTGACTCAGCGTTCGTTGATGCGAACGAAGACATGTTCACCTTCGATTTTAACTTCGTGGACGACAGTCGCCTCGGTCGCTGGCATCGTCAATGCGGCCCCGCTACGGACATCGAACTTCGCCCCGTGCCGTGGGCAGGCGAGTTCAGAGCCACACAGTTCGCCTTCGCCGAGTGGACCACCATCATGCGTGCAAACATCATCGATGCAGAAAAACTGCTCGTTGATATGCAGCAACACGACCATGCGGTCTTCCACTTCCAGGCTCAGCTTCCCGGCTTGGGTAACGTCCGACACTTTCGCAACTTGAACAAATTGTGACATGAGTTATTCGTACTCGCGAACGCGACGGGCGATTGCCAACCCGAGAGCGTCTCGGACACTGTCAATCGTGATGCGATCAAAGACCTTTTGAAAGAAGCCCGTGACGATCATCTGAATCGCTTCTTTCCGCGTGTAACCACGACAGCGGGCATAAAAGACCAGTTCGTCATCCACTCGCCCCGACGTCGAACCATGCGTGCAACGGACATCGTCGGCTTCGATCTCCAAACCGGGAATCGAATCCGCACGGGCATTCGTCGAGAGCAACAGGTTATCGTTGCGTTGGTAACCGTCCGTCCGCTGGGCGATCTTGTCGACTTTGATCATCCCGCGCCAGACGGTTCGCGATTTGTCTTGTAGTCCGGCCTTGTAGAGAAAGTCACTGCGACAGCCCGGTGCTTCATGATGTTGCAGCGTGTGATAGGACAGATGCTGCTTGTCTTCGGTAAACATGACGCCGTTGACTTGGCAGTTGGCACCTTCGCCGATCAAGCCGACATGCTGATTCACCTTGGCCAATTTGGCTCCCATCGCGGCGATCGTCCATTGCAAGGAGGCATCTCGGTCGACAACGGCCTTCTGGTGGGCAAAGTGCCAGACGTTGCTGCCCCAGTTTTGTAGATTGACGTAACGCAAGTGGGCTCGCGGGTTCACAATCAGCTCGATCGCTCCGCAATGCAGCCCTCCGCCGGTAACATCTTCGCTGGCTGTCTCGGACAACATGGTCGCTTCTGCGCCATCTTCGAGAATCACCAAGGTATGTCCAAAGTCAACGCCACCGTCGGTGAGCGCCGAGAGGGCGTAAAATGGTTCGTCGACGACCACGCCTCGCGGAACATACAGAATTGATCCGCCGGTCATGAAGGCGGCATGCAACGCGGCAAACTTATCGTAGTTCGGATTGACGGCGCGGCGTAGCAGGTACGGTTGGATCAGATCGCCGTGTGATCGCACGACATCGTCAAAGCTGCCAAAGACGACGCCTTTCTCCGCCCATTTGTCGGCAGCGAACGAATTGAGCTTCTGGCTGTCGAGCGATGTGCAGGCACCTCCCAATTCAACACCTTCACGGAGCAAAGCCGTGGCGGTTGTCTCGGGCTTCGGGGATTCGAGAGGCAGCGAATACCGGTCGAGCTTGAAGTGGCGGATGTCAGTCCGAATCCATTCTTCATCATTCCGCGCGGGCCAGGATAGCTCGTTGCACTTCTTCCAGGCCGCATGTCGCAAATCGGTCAGCCACCGCGGCTCGTCGCGACTGGAAGTGAAGGCCTCGAAACCATCTTGGGTAAAGCTGAGTGAAGTTGTAGTTTCCATCATCGAACAATTGAACCGCGTCAGCAAAAGTATTAGGTGGGATTCGGTGTTAGCCGCTGATGTGCGAGCCTCGTTTCCGACTCGCCAGACGTTACGCGAGAATGAGTTTGGCCCGTTAGCCGACTGATCCTTCCATCTGAAGTTGTATCAGACGATTCATTTCCACGGCGTATTCCATCGGCAGCTCTTTCACGAGCGGTTCGATAAAGCCGTTGACGATCATCGTGCTGGCTTCGGCTTCCGTCAGGCCTCGGCTCGTCAGGTAGAACATCTGCTCTTCGCCAATCCGAGAAACGCTGGCCTCGTGGCCGACCGAAACGTCTTGCTCGGCGACCTCGATATACGGGTAGGTGTCGCTACGGCTTTCGGGATCGAGGATCAAGGCGTCGCAGACGACGTTGCACTTTGTGTTCGTCGCACCTTTCTCGACGCGAACCAAACCGCGATAACTGCTGCGTCCGCCGTTCTTGGAGATCGACTTCGAGATGATCTGGCCAGTCGTGTTCGGTGCGCAGTGGACAAGCTTGGCACCGGCGTCTTGATGTTGCCCGGCACCGGAGAAGGCAATCGACAGGATCTCACCGCGAGCTCCTGGTTCCATCATATAGACGGCGGGATACTTCATCGTCAGTCGGCTGCCAAGGTTGCCGTCGACCCACTCCATCGTGGCGTCTTGATAGGCCATCGCTCGCTTGGTGACGAGGTTATAGATATTGTTCGCCCAGTTCTGAATCGTCGTATAGCGACAGCGTGAGCCCTTCTTGCAGATGACCTCGACGACGGCCGAGTGCAAGCTCTCGGTGCTATACATCGGAGCGGTACAGCCTTCGACGTAATGCACCGAAGCACCTTCGTCGACGATGATCAAAGTCCGCTCGAACTGGCCCATGTTCTCCGCATTGATCCGGAAGTAGGCTTGCAACGGGAACTCGATCTTCACGCCTTTCGGCACGTAGATGAACGAACCACCTGACCAGACCGCTGAGTTGAGCGCTGCGAACTTGTTGTCGTTCGGCGGAATGATCTTGCCGAAGTATTCTCGCAACAGGTCCGGATGTTCTTTGACGGCGGTGTCGGTGTCGGTGAAGAGGACTCCCTGCTTGCCGAGATCCTCCTGGAGCGAACCGTAAACAACTTCACTTTCAAATTGTGCCTTGACGCCAGACAGGAATTTTCGCTCCGCCTCTGGGATGCCAAGCTTTTCGAAGGTTTCTTTGATCTCTGCCGGCACATCGTCCCAGGTCTTGCCTTGATGATCGGTCGGCTTGAGATAGTAGTAGATGTCTTGGAAATTCAAGTCGAGCGCACCGCCCCACTTCGGCAGCGGTTTCGACTCGAAGATCTCGAAACTCTTCAGCCGGAAATCCCGCATCCAACCGGGCTCGCCCTTCATTTCTGAAATCTGAGCGACGATACTTGCGTTGATGCCTTTTTCGGCTTTGAAGATCCCTTCCGTCACGGTGCGGAAATCGTACTTGTTGATTTCGCCGACCTGATTAGGAGCCTCTTGCATGATGTCCGTTGCCATCTCAATCACCTTTCAATTCTGAGCATCATTTAACTCGGTACGTCAGCCTGGAAAGGCTAACGTACGGTTGATGCATTAGCCGACCGGCTGGGCGGTTTCCTTTTCGAGCATTGCCTGATTCTCTGCGTCTGCGTCTGGGTAAGCCTTTCGGATTCGCTCGTAACCTTCGTTGTGTAACTCGTTCGCCAGTTCAATGCCGCCCGTTTCCACAAGCCGACCGCCGAGCATAACGTGCGTAAACTCGGGTGGATTGTGGACGAGCAACTTATCGTGATGCGTGATGATCAACAGACCCATCTTCTCGCGTCCGATCTCGGCGATACTTTCGCTTGCCAAGCGAACGGCATCCGCATCCAAGCCGCTGTCTGTTTCGTCCAGGATTGCGAACTTGGGCTGCAGCATCGCCAACTGCAGGATCTCAGCTCGCTTCATCTCGCCGCCAGAGAAGCCATCGTTGACGTAACGACGAGCGAACTCGACATCCATCTGTAACTGCTGCATATTCCCCTTGAGCTCCTTACGAAACTCACGCATCGGAATCAGTTCTTCGCCTTCCTTGCGATCGGGGCGGCGAACATTGGTGGTTGCGTGACGGAGAAAGTCCGCCAGCTTGACGCCGGGAATCGCAACCGGTCGTTGGAACGCGAGGAAGATGCCAGCGCGAGCTCGCTCGTCAGGCGACTTGTCGACGAGATTTTCGCCGTTCAGTTCGATCGTGCCACTGGTCACTTCGTAATTCGGATGGCCCATGATCGCCAGTCCGAGCGTGCTCTTGCCGGACCCGTTCGGTCCCATCAAGGCGTGTGTCTCGCCGCGTTTCATTTCCAGGTTCACGCCGCGCAAAATCGGCTTGCCTTCCACCGACACGTGCAAGTCGCGAATCGTTAAGGTGTCAATCATGTCACTTGTCGCTTCTTCTTAGTAAGGTGGGCGGTCCCACCGATTTGTCCTGGTGGGCACAGCCCACCCTACGATTAGCCAGTAATCTTTTGATGGTCAAACAACGGGGTGCTGTCCGCAGGTGCGTTCACGTAGCCGGAGTGATGCGGCACCGGCAACTCGTCTTCCAGTTTAATCCCTTGGTAGAACATCTTGGCGTTTTCGGACTTTCGCTTGGCAATCCGATGGCCTTTGATCTTGTCTTGAATCCGCATCAAGCCTTCGAGCAGAGCTTCCGGACGCGGTGGGCAACCGGGAACGTACACGTCGACCGGCACGACTAAGTCGACACCCTTTACCACGTGGTAACCCCACTTGAAGTAGGGACCGCCGCCGACGGTGCAGGCACCCATCGCGATGACGAACTTCGGTTCCGGCATCATGTTGTAGAGGCGACGCACCCGACTGGCCATTTTGTAGGTCACGGTGCCGGCCACGATCATCAAGTCGGCTTGCCGAGGCGTCGCCCGGAACGCACCCGCTCCGAAGCGATCCAGGTCATAACGGCTGGCACCGGTGGCCATCATCTCGATCGCACAACAGGCCAGACCAAACGTCATCGGCCACACGCTCGACTGACGAGCCCAGTTAATGGCTTGCTCGACCGTCGTCGTAATTACGTTTTCCTCAAACCGTCCTTCGATCCAAGGTTGTGTCATGATTCGTTTCCTGAGTTAGCAATTGAGGCCAGTTGAAAGTCCGTAATCCACACACGGTAATCGACTTACGACTGATCAGCTAGTACCCTCTGAGCGAACTTCAAATGTACAGCACGACTCGCCATCGAGACGGCACTGACGCAAACTGACTTGCTCTCCCAGCAATTGCGAGAAGAGAATCTTTTCCATGGAACAGATCGTGCGATCTTGTTCTGCCAAATCGGGATAGGGGCACGCCAAGGCAGTCAGGATCGGCAGCTTGCCCTCAATGTGCGTGACAGAAAACGGAACCTTTCGATCGCCAAAGAGGTCAGCAAGAGATTCCATCTTTTCTTCGATGGTTTCTCCTGCGATTTGATCTGCATACGCGTCCGCCAAACGCTTTGCCAAACGTTGCAGCAAACCGCGACGCACCTCGATATCCTGAATGGCGCGAATTTCCTGCCACAGAGTAATGGCGAGATCTGCGAAATTGGAGCCGGTCTTGCGCCGCCCCTTGGTCGTCAAAGAATACTGATGACTCGGACGCCCACGTCCGGCGCGAGTCGTCACCCGATCGATATAACCTTGTGCCATCAAGCGGGTAAGACGTTGCCGCACCGCAGTCGCCGTCACATCCATCACCGCTGCGAGATCCGAGATGCTCAACGACTCGGTCTTTCTCAGCAAGTCGAGAATCGCGATGTCAGAAGGAATGATGTCGTCTGTCACGGCGGTCACCAGAGTAAGAGTAAACGTCTGATTAGCAACTATAAGTACTTATCGCATTATTGACAACTAGATGTGTGAAAAATAGCTGTCTATCAATGAAATTACCGTAAAACATTGACAGATAGGCATTTGTCGTCTAAAAGTCACCACCATTTGTTATCCACAAAGGTCGGGAGGATGGACCGTAATGAGATCGAAGCAGCTAGAATCTTGGCTCGTGATAGCAGTTACGTGCTTCCTTCTATCGATCCAGTCAACTCACTTATACGCGCAATCCGAGGCCGAACCAGAGGCTGTTGCGGGTTGGATGACACACGTCGATGCCGTTTTTGGGAAATATCTTGTCACACCACTCGAGACGTTCCTGTTCTTCGATTTTTGGACTGGACCGAGAACCGACAGTTCCGGGACTGTCATCTCCAAGGGGTGGATTGGAACCAGCGTGCCATTTGTCGTTGTCTGGCTGCTGCTGGGTGCCACCTACTTTACGCTGCGGATGGGCTTCATCAATATCCGAGCGTTTTGGCACGCCATCCGCCTCACCAGAGGTGATTACGACAGCACGGATGAACCCGGCGAGGTCTCGCATTTCCAAGCGCTCGCGTCCGCGCTTTCGGCGACGGTTGGCTTAGGAAACATCGCGGGCGTCGCGATTGCGATTGGAACCGGCGGCCCCGGAGCGTGTTTCTGGATGGTGCTCGTCGGTGTGCTCGGCATGACCAGCAAGTTCACGGAATGCACGCTGGGTCAGATGTACCGCAAAGTCGCACCGGATGGAACGGTCTCGGGCGGAGCGATGCATTACCTGCGTGATGGCTTGGCTGAATTGGGGCTCAAACCGCTGGGCCAGTTTCTGGCCGTGCTCTTTTCGATGCTTTGCGTCGGCGCGTCATTGGGCGGCGGCAACGCATTTCAAGTCGGTCAGTCCTTGGATGCTATTCGACAAGACGTCGTCCTGTTTGACACGCATCCGTGGATCTATGGCGCGATCATGGCAGTGTTAGCAGGGTTCGTCATCATTGGCGGGATCAAGTCGATTGGTGCCGTCGCTTCGAAGATCGTTCCGTTCATGTGTGGTGCCTATGTCGCCATGGCCATGTTCATCCTGATTCGTAACGCGGGAGCAATTCCTGCTGCGATCACGGCGATCTTCGCCGGTGCCTTCAGCATGAAGGCTGGATTTGGTGGCTTACTCGGGATCATGGTAATTGGCGTTAAACGGGCCGTGTTCTCGAATGAAGCGGGCGTCGGTTCTGCGGCGATCGCGCATTCGGCTGCCAAAACCGATGAGCCCGTGAGCGAGGGAATCGTGGCGTTGCTCGAACCGTTCATCGATACCGTCGTGATCTGCACGATGACAGCCTTAGTGATCATCTTGACGGATGCTTCGAACGAGTTCCCTCAATACGTTGTTGCGGGTGAACAGCAATCCGGCGCGGCATTAACCGCCGCCGCCGTCAGCGGTGCCCACGGTGTGTATTGGTTCAAGTACGTGCTGTATATGGCCGTGGTGTTGTTTGCGTATTCAACGCTGATTTCTTGGTCGTATTATGGGGAACGCTGCTGGACGAGCTTGTTCGGCCCGAGATCTTCGATGGCCTATAAAGTTTTGTTCCTCGTCTTCACCGTTCTGGGCTCAATCGTAACGACCGGCAACATTCTCGCCTTTAGTGACCTGTTAATTCTCGGTATGTCGCTGCCCAACATCTTGGGACTGCTCCTCCTCAGCGGCAAAGTTCGGCGCAGGCTCGATGACTATTGGGGCAAGTATCGACGTGGCGAACTGGAACCGATACAGTCGAGCAAGTCGTAACTCAAGACGCCGGAAAATACTGTTTCACGACCCCGCGGAATTCATCAGGTGAGCTGACCTTGGCGACGTGAGCCCGGAAGTGTCTCGCACCCGGTTTGCCCTGTGCATAGCAGCACGCGTACTTCCGCATTAACAGCGTACCTTTCTCGACACCAAAGCGATCGACAACGAGATCGTAGTGTCGCAGCATGCAGTCACGCTGTTCGTCGAGACTGGGATCGGGAGGAACTGGCTCACCACGCAGAGCCGCTGCTGCCTGCTGGAATAACCAAGGTCGACCGAGACAGGCACGAGCGATCATCACGCCATCGACAGCGTAGCGGCGAAACGCTTCCACAACTTTCTCGGCGGAATCGAGATCGCCGTTTCCGATCAGTGGGATCTGACGCAAATAGCCTTTGATCGCCGCGATTCGATCCCAGTCTGCACTGCCCTTGAAAAAGTCAGCCGCGGTGCGACCATGTACCGTTAACGCGGCAGCGCCAGCGCCTTCGACGACTTGTGCCACTTCGTTGGCGTTGATCTTGTCTCGCGAGCAGCCCAGCCGAATCTTGGCCGTAACGGGCGTCGGGTGACAGGCCGCGACGACCCGCTCGATGATTTCGCCCATGCGATCCGGAAAGCGCAGCAAGTACGAACCGCTGTGTGCCTTCTCGGTGACCTGCCGAACGGGACAGCCGAAGTTAATATCGACGATGCTGACCTGATACTCATTAGCCAGTCGTTCGCCGACCTTGGCGAGCATCTCTGGATCGTTATCCCAGATCTGGACGGCCAAGGGGCGCGGCTCGTCCCGGACACCCCATAAGCGATCGGGGTGCTCGGCTTTTACCGTGTCCATCCACACGAAACCGCGAGCGTTCACCATCTCGGTCGCTTGCAGCCCGGTGCCGCCGTACCCTCGCACGATTTGCCGGAAGGCAAAGTTCGTAAAGCCCGCCATGGGAGCCTGTAGAATCGGCGGATCGACGACAATCGAGCCGATCTTTAACGGCTTGACCGCTGGCAACACTGGGGCAGGATTCGAAAGAGTCGCAGTAATCATCCGTGCATCTTGCTCGAACCATGACGATGCGCCAAGCGGCATACCGACGACTCGAATT